>DFDY01000194.1:4355-4973 GCA_002368955.1 Bacteroidales bacterium UBA3816 | reverse complement strand
GAATACTCTTGGAGGGTACCGCCACTGGTGCCTACATCTTCGGCATTGTTGAACTTGAACTTCTGCGTACCCACGGTGCCTACTTTCAGGCGCTCCAATGTGGCATTGGCAGCCTCGGCGTAGTTCGAATAGATGTTGTTGTTAGATGTGCCAAACGCATTGTAGTGGGCAGACTTCACGAAGTTGATGCGTGAGGTATGGGTAATAGAACCACCTGTGTAGGTATCATCGAAGTATTTACTGTGAAGGTCTTCGAAAGTGATGGCTACACGGTGTCCGAGAGCTTCCTTCGGCAGGTAGAAGTAGAACACGCCACCGTTCACGCTGAAGTCGCTGGCTGTAAAGGTCTGGTGCATACGAATGGAGCTCTGAACCTCATCCTGACAAACAACGTTCATGCGGTCGAGGTAGGGGTCAAGAGCCTGCAGGGTGAGCGTTGCCTGAACGTAACCAGTGCCCTTCACGCCAAACTTCACGGCATCATTGTTCAGACCGCCGATGGAAACGGTTCCACTGGGATTGTCGCTGTCAACGGTGATTTCCTGCGGATTCTTACCTTCCTTGTCATAAACTAATAAGGTGTAACTGTTGTCTCCAGTAACAGTCTGGACCGACCAT
>DFDY01000194.1:0-4234 GCA_002368955.1 Bacteroidales bacterium UBA3816 | reverse complement strand
TAAACAGTATATGTATTCATCATTCCTCTATATGTACCATAAATTCTGTTGTTGGTATTGTTTACATAAAGAGGATAATCAGGCTTGGATGAGAATGTTCCAAAAGTGTAAGTTCTGTTGATAAAACCACTGACAGTGAATCCCAGATATGTACTTCCAGAGTAAATGCATCCATCATCATCCACTTTCCATTCGGTTGGGGTGGTAGTATTTTCGAATCGTCCGTTGGTGTTCAGATAATAGGTCGTGTTACCCTGCTTGTAGGTAATATAAGCAACTGTCTGGCCTGTACTCATTGTGTATGCAAACTGGGCACCCGTGATGCGATAGCCAACGGGCACCTTCTCTCCATTGGACACTTCAACATAGGTAGGTGTCTCAATGTAATAGACCTTCTCTGTATTGGCATCACCGCTGTTAAGCTTGAAATAACCACCAGAAGAAGAGATTGATCCTGCCTTGTAGTCTACAACTTTTCCTGAAATGCCATCGATACCTTCACCATTTTTGGTAGATCCTGCTTCAAATAAGACAAGTTTGGCATCCAGATCTTTTACGTTTGCAGAACTGTAGCTATAACGCTCAACACCATCGTATTCTTTGCTCTCAATAGATCCGAAATCCACCTTACTGGTTGTGAAAGGAACGTCAACTGCACTGACAGGGGTAGAAATCGATCCTGCAGGTGTCACAGGGGAATAGTTCTCCTCAGCCGTGAAGAAGAATTCAGCACTTTCAAGTGTGATGAGTGCTCGGTCTTTATCATTTTGAGTTCCGTTGAGTTTGAAATAAAGCACGTTACCCATTTCGCCATCCGACATCTCCTGACGCGAAATAGTCACGGCAGTTCCGCCGCGAGCAGCTGAGGCAGATGTCTTATAAGTGCCAAAAGTCTCGTCTGTCTCACCAAATGTTGCAGAAGTATTATTCGAATTAAACTCCTGCGAATTTCCACTGAGAGTTTTTGTGAGTTGGGAAGGTTTCGAAAACTTAATGGAATAACCCGTAAAGCGGTATCCCTTCGGCAGACTGACAGAAGCCAAGGTGCGATATGCAGTAACACCACCACCTTTGGCAATCTGAATATGTGTGCCATCGGCGAAAAGGTTGTTAGCAGGGTTCGCCAACTGGTAGTTCTCCGTCAAATCCGTGAAGTCGGACACCGTCAACACCATGTTCAACTGCTCATGCTGCCAAGAGGCAAAACCGCCGCACTTGAAGAAGATGTCGTAGTCGGTATCACCCACCGGTCGTGATGCGACCATGTTACCGTTGTTGGCACGGATCGTCACATTCTGCGCCTGCACGTTTGAAGCAAACGCAGCAAGTAAGAAGATGGCGGCTAGTGAGCGCCATTTCCTGAGTTGATGTGTAATCTTTTTCATAATTAGTTTAAATTTTATGTGATAAATATTTTGTTAGTTTATGTGTAAAATGTGTAAAAGAGGATGCCTGAAATTCGGGCGCGATCAAATCATAATCCGACGCAAAGATAAGAAAAAAAATTTTTTTAACATCACTTTTTCTTAAAAAAAGTTGGGAAATGTCCGATATATCCAAAAAAAAGTTACAAATATACAAATGAGTTGTTTGCATTTGTAACAAAAATGCGTGATTTTGACAAATTTGCTCGATTTTGCCTGATGGCGTGTCAGCGCAATGCTGGCACGCCATAGGGGGTCGGACGGGTGGCACGGATGGTGCCGTCGGGATTGAAGTGGAGGCGGTCGATGCACACCTGTCGATGGAAGCCAGGACCACGGTCGCGCTGGAGGTAGTCAGGGCAAATGCGGTGGTAGACGAAGTACCACTCGTCGCGTCCGGGAATCTGGAGCACACTGTTGTGGGCAGTGCCGTACATCTGCTGGTCGGGATTCTGACGGAGGATGACGGGTTCGGCAGCCACTTGAATGGGGCCGAGGGGCGACGTGCTGGTGCCGTAGGCAACGTGGTAGTTGGCGGCTCCGGTGTCGTCGACCGACCAGAGGAAATAGTACAGGCCGTTGCGCTTGAAGACGTACGTGCCCTCGCGGTAGGCATAGTCGTCGAGGGTGCCGCCGCGCGGGGTGAGCACGGTCTCGGTTTCTGGCTTGATGCTCGTCATGTCGTCGTTCAGCTCGGCTCCGGCCATGTAGCCGTTGCCCCAGTAGAGGTAGCTCTTGCCCGTGTCGGGATCGGTAAAGACGTCGACGTCAATCTGCTGGCCGCCGCGCACGCCCTGTGGTCGATGGTCGATGATGGGGTGTCCAAGGTCGGTGAAGGGGCCTTCAGGGCGGTCGCTGGTGGCTACGCCGATGGCCTTTCCGTGTCCGGTTTCACCACTATAATAAAAGAAGTAGCGGTACTTGCCGTCGATGAGTTTCTCCTCGGTGGCGGGTGCCCAGGCGTTTCCACTTGCCCAGCGGGTGTCGCGCGGCAGGTTGAGGCACATGCCGTCGTAGCGCCAATGCACGAGGTCGTCGCTGGAGAACACGGTGAAGTACCAGCCTCCCCAGCCCGGCACACCGTCGGTGGTGGAGTAGATGTAGTAGCGCTGCGTGAGGTTGGAGTACATCACTTCGGGATCGGCGTGGAAGCCCATGAGGATGGGGTTGCCGCTGTAGACTTGTGCTGAGGCGGGGCGGCAGAGGGCTGCAAGGAGCAGTAGGGTGGTGAGGATTGTTTTCATTGCGGTTTCTTTTTTTTGTTTTTTTGTGAGGGTTTTTTCTTTAGCGAGGGGGCTAGGCTTTCCTAGGCTTTCCTAGGTTTTCCTAGGTTCTCCTAGGACTTCCTAGGCTTTCCTAGAACTTCCCAGGCTCTATCCTTCCCGCAGAAAGTCGAGAGCTTCGCAGATTTCTTCGTCGGTAGCTGTCTGGTTGAGTCGCAGGTCGCCGATGTCGGCAAGCAATGTGAAATTGATGGTGCCGGCAACATTCTTCTTGTCGTGCGCCATGAGCGAGAGAAGGGTGGGGTAGTCGTGGCAGGTGATGCCACATGTGCCATAGTGGCTGCGGATGAAGGCAACGGTCTGACGAAGCCGAGTGGTCGGGAACCCACACTTCAAGGCACTCAGGTAGAGCTCGCAGACAAGGCCGTGGGCAACGGCATAGCCATGGAGTAGGGGGGAGGAAGACCCACCCCCATCCCCTCCCGAGGGGAGGGGAGCTTGATTAGCTTTAACACCAGAAAGAGTACCTAAACTCCCCTCCCCTCGGGAGGGGTTGGGGGTGGGTGTGAAGCTCCATTCCTCCAGGGCGTGGCCGAAGGTGTGGCCAAGGTTGAGGGCCTTGCGCAGTCCTTGCTCGTGGGGGTCGGCGGCAACCACGCGTTCCTTCACGGCTACGTTCTTTTGCAACAGGGTCGCAAGGTGGGGGGCAGGGGAGTTTTCTGAATTCTCCGAGTTTTGAAAATCTTCCAGCTCCTCCGCGTAGCGCAGCAGCTCGGCCCAGTGGTCAGTGTCGCTGATGAGACCGTGCTTCAGCATTTCGGCATAGCCAGAAAGCAGGTTCTCGCTGTCGAGTGTCAGGAGGAACTGCGTGTCGATGATGACCGCCTGAGCCTCGCTGAACACGCCCACCTCGTTCTTCAGTCCACCGAAGTTGATGCCCGTCTTTCCGCCCACCGACGCATCGACCATGGCGAGCAACGTTGTGGGAATGTTGACAAAACTGATGCCGCGCTTGAAGGTGCTGGCGGCAAAGCCTCCCAGGTCGGTGAGCATGCCGCCTCCCAGACAGACAAGCATTGAGTGGCGTGTGGCCCCACCCTGCTGCAGTTGTTGCCAGACGTGGCTGAGGCTGTCGAGGTTCTTGTTGTCGTCGCCGGCAGGGATTGTGATCAGTCCAGCCTCCTGCAGGCATCCAAACCCACTCACCACGGGCCAGCAATGTCTGCGGGTGTTCTCGTCGGTGAGCACAAACAGGCGGTCAGGCTTGCATGCTTCTATCTGCAGTTGCAAGTCGTACTCGAGATTGTCGGAAAAAATAACACTCTGTTTCATATTACCCTGCAAAGTTACGAAAAATCGAGTGCAGAACAAAAGAAACGGTTTCTTTTTTCTGCCGAGATGGAGAAACTTCGCGATTTCAATCGCAAAGTTACGAATAAGTGAGCGAAAAACCAAATGTATTTGAGTTTTTCCGAACGAAAGTAGGTTCGGCGGAGCCAAAGATACGAATAAGTGAGCGAAATGCAAAAAGAAAACTCGTTTTTCTTTGGCAATGATATAGGAGATGACCTGGCATACAAGTTTTTT
>DFDY01000125.1:20048-78841 GCA_002368955.1 Bacteroidales bacterium UBA3816 | reverse complement strand
TCAAGCTGTATATGAACGATGTGGGACTGCTTGGTGCTCAGATGGACGCACCAGCAAAGGATGTGTTGTTGGGCGACAATGCTTTCTCTGAGTATAAAGGTGCTTTCTCTGAACAGTATGTACTGTCGCAGATGATGCCTTCCGCGCTCCCCATCCACTATTACGCAACCAATGATTCGCAGATGGAGGTCGACTTCATCGTACAGGCAGAACAGCGTATACTGCCTATCGAGGTAAAGGCCGAGGCAAATGTCCACTCCAAGTCGCTACGCACCTTCATAGAGAAAAACCCCGACCTCAAAGGCGTGCGATTCTCCACATTGCCCTACAAAGACCAAGACTGGATGGAGAACGTGCCGCTCTACAATGTTGAGAAGCTAATCAAAGATAAGATATAGCATCCCGGCTATTCCAGCAAGTATTATAGGACTTATAGCTATCAATAAAAGCGTTGCCTTCGTTTCTGCCACTCTATCGTTATGCTCCTCCCGACGTTTATTTTCCTTAAAAACTCTATTATATTCAGAGTAGTCACAATTTTTAATTTCTGATATTGCAGTTCCACAATTCCATGTGACATCACCAATTTTTGGTGACCCATTCATAGTACTATTCTCAACAATACTACTACCTATCCATATTCTGTTTCTTGATGTTTTCCATTGGGACAAAGTATAGTCGAAGGAATAGATAATAACAAATTCAACGTTTTCATTTGCATCATAAATTGAGTGATTATATGTACCTACTGTGGTAGGACAATCAGGAAGTTTTTTCCATACTTGGAGATTGCACTCTTCAATCGGTAGAGTCCACTTTGAATAAGGCGGTATTTGGAATGTAACACTATTTTCTGTAGTTTGAACATTGTTGATAGCATCTTGAACATTGTTGAAAGTTGTCATTCTGCCTGAACGTACATCTTTAAACAACTCTCTAGAGTAGCCATCATACAACACATAGCATTTCGACTTATCTATAATAAGGCTGTTGCCTGTTTTGTTAACTATGGTAAAAGTCATTATCCATTTCTTATTAATGGAGTACTCAATATCGAAGCCTTCATAATGAGCAGTTAACGTCTTTACGTCACACATACCATTGTTATCCATATTTTGAATTGTGAATTGATGGTTTGCAACTGTTACGCCAACTTGTGGATAAGGTAGCATGTTGTATGTTTTGCAGGAGCTACAAACTAGCATGGCCAAAAGACACTCTATAATTATACGTTTTTCCATTGGTTTATATAATTTGCGTTAAACAATAGTTTATATTTTGAATTATGTTGTGGACGTTAAAGACTATTGATATCCTTTTCCATGGCAGAAGGGGCATGGGGCATGATAGTGGCCTTTCGAAACGGTCTTTTTGCATTTGTCACAATACTTAGTACCCAGACCGAGAGAAAAGCCGTCCTCTTTTGTTATTTCACCCGTCCCGTTGCAATATGTGCATTTCGTCCTAGTTGGCTGCTGTTGTTGTGTTCGAGTCTGAGTGGGAGTTTGGGGTTGCTGGTACTGTTGTTGCTGGTTTTGCCCTTGGGGATATTGTTGCACTGGTGGATATACTATTGGGGGATTATAGCCTCCTGTAGTAGTTCCACCTCCGCTCTGTTTCTTTCGGATTAGAGAGCAAGTGGTAACGCCCGCTGGCGGAGAGGTACGTTTGTAGACGAATATGTCTCCATTGTCCAATATCACATTCAGTACGCTCTTGTCAGCATTGAATTTGAATGTAGTTGAACTTCCCCAATAACTCGAACCCTGATAGGTTGTATATTGTGCGTTGCTGTAATTATCGTTACGAGTCAGTTTACCGTGGTTTACCCCCACCCCCTTGTTATTCGACTCAAAGCAAATATCGCTAACAAACGTGATGAACTGTCCACCCGATACGTTTTTGTTGTCCACACCGTCTATTTTGGTATGCACCAACTTATAGTAGTGGACATTCTGAGCTGGCACAGCAATGCACCATAGCACCAGCACAACAACTAAAATATGTTTACTCATTGAGAAAGTCATAATTGGCGGCTTTAGGCATTAGGTCTTGCTTTGGGATTCGAGTATAGGCTTCCTTTTCTCGTATTTCTTTGTCGACATCATCCGCATCTACATGCCATTCAATAAACGAAGACTTGTCTTTCGAAAAGGCTACATAATAGGTCTGAATTTCTTCGTAACCATGTCTACCACATCCAACAGAGTAACCTAAAGAAGGATAAAACCGGCAAGAATAACAACCAGCTTTATATATGGCACTTTTTATCACGCGTTTGTATACTTCTCTTTGTGAAGTAGACATTGATGGCACGTATTCATACATATCTACCCCATCTTTTTGGTCATACCAAACCTCATTCTCATAATAGTTTTTAGACTTAGCTAGATTATGTCGGACACCTGAATGATAGTCCCTCTTCAACCATACTTTAGAACCTTGGAACTTTACCACATAACAAACCTCATTTTCCCCTGCCCGCGCATAAAAACAGTCCTCGCTACTGTAGATTTGTCCTTTCGCAATGGGAGTAAACCCCATCACCATGCAAGAAAGGACGATTCCGATTTTAATGATTGTTGTTTTCATTCCTTGAATTTTATTAACTGTTTTTCTTGAAGTATTCTATAACTATAATCACAAGATGATGCCCATACCGCCGAACTAGGTCAGGATAAATGTTCGTAATATACTGTAATGCACTCATACCAAGCGCAGCTGCCTGTTGAATAATATATGCTATAATCTGTTGCATGTGCCTTTACTTATAAATTTATAAATGCAAAATTACAACGAATATGACATTCACGATGTAGCAAATATTGCTACGTGGCAACATCTGCTACGTCATTCAAGACTTGGGAATAATATACAAACATATCCTTTCCAAGCACTTTGCTAATACGTAGTAGCTGCTGAGTGTCAATGGATGGTTTATTGAATAAGCGTTGTACTGTGCTGCGATCCACGCTCAATTGGTCGGCGAGCCACTGGTTTGTGTGACTTTGTCGGTGCAGTTCGTCGCGGATAATGTGACCTATGTGTATCTGCATAGTGGTTGCTGTTTGTGCGATGCTACCGATTCCTTGTATACATTCCGACGACCACAGACAAAAAAGAAGGCGAGCAATCTCGTCCCCTAACTGCGGTCGTGGAATACCTCTCAAAGGAAAGACTAAAACGCTCGCCCATCGGCAAGCATTTCTATTTGTCATCCTTTGAGCCTTTGATGAAAGTTCCACGTTTCAGTTAGGTCGGAACAAATAGCAAACGCTATGTTATTTATGTATGTTTATTTTCTTTGTTAGATATGTTGTTTTCTTTTGTTAGTACTGCATTAATTCAAGGTGCAAAGGTACGAATTATTTTTCAATTAGTAAGATTATTTTGCATAGGTTGTGTTGTCTTTTATAAATAACCAAAAATGGAATCGAAGTGGAAGGGAAAAAAAATGCAATGAACAGTGAACACTGCATGAGGGAGGTGAAAGATACATGTTACAATTCTTTTGTAAAAAAGGGGGGATTATTTTTTTTTGGTGGGGGGGGCGAAAAAGATTGCTATGTCGTTATCCGCATTATCTTTGCATTTGGAAACGGGCGGTAAGTAAGTGAACATTCTATTGCTCGTTCACATAAGGTTCTTTCGTCATTCCTTCTCCTCCATAGGCGACGCCACAGCCCACTAAGGTACGATCTAAAAGAAAGTAAAATGAAACAATGATTTGTGTGGATAAGTAAGATTTGTGTTCATTAAATGGATAATATGATATAAAATCGCAACATATTGCGATTTTATTTTGCTAAATGGGAAAAAAGTAGTACTTTTGCAAGGAAAATTGCAATATATTGGTATTATGGACTTGAAGGAAATTGGACAGATTATCAGGGAGCGAAGGGCGGAGCTGGGGGTGAACCAGCGCACCGTTTCGGAGCTTTCGGGGGTTGCCGTCAACACGCTTGTGGCCATTGAACGCGGTAAAGGGAACCCACAGATAACCACTTTGCTGGATATTCTTGACACTATCGGGCTACAGCTTGACGTGAAACCTAAAGTGATGGAGTATGAGACAATGTCAAGTACATCGGTTCGGGTATCAGTTCTCAAAGAAGATGAAAAACGATGAGGAAAGGGTGCTCACTCATTGACAAGGTGAAAAAAACAATTCTCAGTTGGCACAAATAGGGCACCTTGCGACTCAGGATGCTGAGCAAGGTAGGCGTGGGCGAGCATGCCCATGGTGTGGCGGAGGTTGAGTTCGCTGAGGTGGTTCTGGCCGTCTGTGGTGTGGAGATAATCAACGCCAAGGGGACCTTGGTAGTGGCCAATGAGGTGGGCTTGAAGCCAGATCTCCAGCTCTTGCTGCTCTGAGGGGGCGAAGTGGACACGGCTACGGATGGCCTCATCAGGCAGGAGCAGGTTGCCCTGGTATACGCCATTGGCTGAGGTAAAAAGAGAGAATCCCCTGAACTCCAGCCTATCGGCCCAAACCATATATTCGAGGGCAAATTCCTCGGCTACCTGCCGGCGGGGTTCGGCAATGGCACAACCTTGTTGCCTCACCACCTTCTCCAGCCAGCTGACATCAAGCTTGTTCATTCCGTCAGTCACCCAACGGATTCCACGGCCCGAACCCGACCAGGGGGCTTTCAGCACCAGCTGGGAGTGAACAGCGAGGAGGGCTTGCACCTGGGAAACGGAGGTGACTGCGCGGCTGTCGGGCTGCAACGCAAGCCATGTGGAGCGGTGCTGCAGGTTGCGCCAACGGCAAAGGTCGTCGTCAGAGGGAAGCCAAATAGCGGGTACGCCACAGGCTAGGAGTTGCCCCTTCAAGACACTATTCCAGCCCCACGGGACAACCTGAGACCATAGGCCTGAAGATATAGAGCCCACCTCCGCCGCAGGGATGCAGGCCTCGGCTTCGGGGTAAAGTATTTGCATCAACGCCGCACTCTGCCGTGCAAAACGAAGGGCCGAGGCGGGCGGCATATAATGGGGATTGCCGTTGGCCAGGCAGAGGTCGTGTTCGGGATTGAAGATGCAAATCATGGCTAGGAAAGTAAAAAGGGGAGGCTTGCGTCTCCCCTTTCTGTCTATTGAGCAAAAACAATATTATTATTTGTTCACCTGGAAACGGGTGTTGCCAGTAGCGAAGAAATCGCTGATCTGGTTGGCGGCGGCAATACCGGCGTTGATGTTGGCCTCTTCGGTCTGGGCACCCATCTTTTTGGGCGTGGCGAAGTAGCGGCCTTCGAAAGCCTTGAACTCGGCATCGGCATCGGGCATGATGTCGGTGATGTATTTGATGTCGGTGCGCTCGGCCATCAGCTTGAGCAGTTCGGGCTCGTTGATGACTTCCTTACGGGCGGTGTTGATCAGGATGCCACCCTTGTGCATCTTGTTGACCAGAGCGTAGTTGATGCTCTGCTTGGTCTCGGCGGTAGCGGGGATGTGGAGGGACACGATGTCGCAGGTCTCGAAGAGAGCATCCTGGTTGGCGACAGCCTTGGCCAGGCCGGACTGGTTGATCTGGTCGGCGGTGAGGAATGCATCGTAAGCATAGACTTCCATGCCGAAGCCGTTGGCGATACGGGCCACGTTGCGTCCCACATTGCCGAAGGCGAGGATACCCAGTTTCTTGCCCTTGAGCTCGGAGCCAGACTTGCCATTGTAGAAATTACGGACGGCGAAGACGAGCAGGCCCATGACCAACTCGGCAACAGCATTGCTGTTCTGGCCGGGGGTGTTCATGGCGATGATGCCGCGAGCGGTGCAGGCGGCGAGGTCGAGGTTGTCGAAGCCAGCGCCGGCGCGGACGACAATCTTGAGGTTCTTGGCGTGGTCAATCACTTCCTTGGTGACCTTGTCGGAGCGGACGATGAGAGCGTCGGCATCGGCAACGGCAGCGTAGAACTGGTCGACAGAGGTATATTTTTCGAGGACAGCCAGGGTGTGGCCGTTCTTCTCAACAACTTCGCGGATGCCGTCAACGGCAACTTTTGCGAAAGGCTTTTCGGTAGCAACTAAAACTTTCATTATAGTCTTTTTCTGTTTTTTTATAGAAGACCCTCTAGGTACCGGAAAAGCCCGGGAGCCTAGAGAGTCTTGGGTTGTTAATTAATTCTTACTTGTGGAGTTTCTCGAAGTCCTGCATGCACTGGATGAGAGCCTCGACGTCCTCGATGGTGACGGCGTTGTAGAGGGAGGCGCGGAAACCACCAACGCTGCGGTGGCCCTTGATGCCGACCATCTGACGCTCCTTGGCGAAGGCCATGAACTCGTCCTGAAGGTTCTCGCGACCCTCAGCCATGACGAAGCAGTGGTTCATGATGGAACGGTCTTCCTTCTCAGCGGTGCCGCGGAAGAGGCTGTTGCGGTCGATTTCCTCATAGAGCATGTTGGATTTCTTGGTGTTGTAGGCGTTCATCATATCCAGACCGCCAACGGTGTACTTCACCCACTTCAGGGTCTCGTGCATGACGAAGATGGGGAGCACGGGAGGAGTGTTGAACATGGAGATGTTCTTGGCCTCGGCAGCGGCATGGGTGCGGAAGTCCACCATGGTGGGCAGGGGGTTCATGTACTGACGGTCGGTAATCTGGCCGAGGAGGTCTTTGCGAACGATGACGAAGGTGACACCGGCAGGACCCACGTTCTTCTGGGCACCACCATAGATGCAAGCATACTTGGTCACGTCGACGGGACGGCTCATGATGTCGGAGCTCATGTCGGCAATCAGCTTCACGGGGCTGTCAATGTCGTACTTGATCTCGGTACCATAGATAGTGTTGTTGGTAGTGATGTGGAAGTAGTCGGCATCGGTGGGGATGGTGTAGTTCTTGGGGATGTAGCTGTAGGTCTTGTCCTCGCTGGAGGCAACCACGTCGACGGGTCCGAAGAGCTTGGCTTCCTTCACGGCCTTCTTGGCCCAAACACCGGTCTGCAGGTAGGCAGCCTTCTTGTTGAGGAAGTTGGCGGGAATATCGAGGAACAGGGTGCTGGCACCGCCGCCGAGGAAGAGAATCTCATACTCCTCAGGAATGTTCATAAGGTCGCGCCAGAGCTGACGGGTCTCAGCCATTACACGCTCCCAACCGGGGGTACGGTGAGAGATTTCCATCAGGCCAACTCCGGTGTTGTCGAAGTTGCGGATAGCTGCGATAGTGGATTCGACAGCCTCTTTAGGCAGGGGGCAAGGACCTGCATTAAAATTATGTGCTTTGTTCATTTGATTTGAGTTTAAGTTATTTATAATGTTTTTTGTTCTTTTTTTCAGTTCGAAATCGGTTGCAAAGGTACTCAATTTTTTTATAATATATACATTTTTCAATAAAAAAAAATCCCTTTCCGTCGCCCGCCTCCACTACCCTGTTGTAATACACCACTTTGTCCCACCATTTAACCCAAATAGGTCGTTAGAATTTGTGTCAGATTAGTATTTGTTTCGAGCAGATGGGCAGCTTCACCGTCGCAGGCGTAGCGAACCACACCAAGACAGGGAGGTAGCCAAGACGCTGAAAGAACTGCTGACATGGCATAAATACACCTTGAAATGAAGACTTTATGACCAAGTGTCGGTCTAATGACCTGTAGTGGTTTGAGTTCATTGCGCCGACAATCCGTGCCGAAGGTCCCTCAGCGACAGCCCTCTGTAGGCCGCACGGCAAATAGAAAACAGCCTTAATCCGAGTCGGCCCCACTACCGACACGCTCCCCACCCAAAAGCGAGCCGATTCCCACACGCTACCCTATTGGGTGGGGAGCGAATAAATTGTTATGAAATAGTGCTTTATATTCAGTCTGAGTAAATACGCACAATTACTGCATTCACATTCTTCCAGTTGGAAAGAAATGAAAAAAAGAGGTAGCCTAGAATGTTAAATATGGGCTGAGAAAAAACAGCAATCGGACAAAATTCGGACTGAGAAAAACGGTAAATGCTGCCAATGAGGAGGAAAGGTCGGCGGAGGGGGAAAAAACAATAAAATTTGCCATTTTTTCTAATGGGGAAAGGAGGGTGGAGAAAATAAAATTGTCAACCGCCAAATGTGGATAAAAAACCATTCGTTTGCAAACGAACCATTTAGAAAAAACGGCCTTCCAGACTCCTTTTTGAAAATCAGACAATTATAAGCAACCCACTGCAATCAAACCACTTGCAAGGTTTTCAACAAATACAAAATTCGCTTTCAGTAAGTTGTGAGAGATATGAACAGAAAAGGCGAAAAAAGCAAAAAAAATAGAAAAAAAACTCCCAATTTGGAAGAAAAATCGTATATTACGGGGGCGAAAAAAATAGAAGAAAAATTAAAGGGGTTATTTTTCAGTTTTTTGGGGATTGGGCGAGGGGAAAGGGGTGGGAAAACAGTAAAGTGCTTTACAAAAAAAAATTGATATATGCAAAATATTTTTACGCACAGATAGGTGACAAAAATGTTGCAACTTTGCATCGTAAACAGATGGACAGCCAAGTTCCATAAGTAATGCAAAAACAGCAAACAAAAGATTGAAAAGATATATGGAGAAAGATTATCAGAGAGTGTGGGAAGAGTGCCTGAGCTTTATCAAGGACAACCTGGCAGGCAAGGAGAACGAAAAGGTGTTCAGCACCTGGTTTGAGCCTATCGTGCCAGTGAAACTGGACGGGACGACCCTGATCATTCAAGTGCCGAGCCAGTTCTTCTTCGAGTGGCTGGAGCAGAACTATGCCGACCTGCTGAAGGACGCCATCCGCCTGACGCTGGGTCCCAACGCCTGCCTACAATATAGTATAGTAATGGACACGAGTATCTCCGAGTCGCCCATCACCACCCGCATCCCCTCGTCGGGCCGGCAGTCGACCGTCAACCGCGCCACTGAGGTGCCCATGAACCTCAACCGCGAGGAGAGCCGCGAGTTTCCCAACCCCTTCGTCATTCCGGGCATACAGAAAGTGCGCATCAACTCGCAGCTGAGCTCGTCCTACACGCTGACCAACTTTGTGGAGGGCGAATGCAACCGCCTGGCCCGCGCAGCCGGTTATGCCGTGGCCGAGAACCCCGGCAAGACGGCCTTCAACCCCCTGATGCTCCACGGCGGCGTAGGCTTGGGAAAGACCCATCTGGCCAATGCCATCGGACTGAAGACCAAGGAGCTTCACCCCGAAAAGATAGTCCTCTACGTGACCTCGGAGCAGTTCATGCAGCAGTATCAGGACGCCGGCCGCAACGGCACCACGAGCGACTTTGTGCACTTCTACGAGATGGTGGACGTGCTGATTGTGGACGACATACAGTTCTGGGCCAACAAGGCCACCCGCACCCAGGAGGCTTTCTTCCACATCTTCAACACCCTGCACCAGGCCGGCAAACAGCTGATTATCACCAGCGACAAAGCCCCCAGCGAGCTGCAGGGGCTGGAAACCCGCCTCACTTCGAGACTGAAATGGGGCCTGGCCGCTGAGTTGCTGCCGCCCGATGTGGAGACCCGCATGAAGATATTGAAGCAGAAACTGGCCAACGACGGCGTGGAAATGCCCGAGGATGTGATTGAATACATTGCCTACAATATCAATACGAACGTGCGCGAACTGGAAGGGGCACTGATTTCGCTGATGGCGCAATCATCGCTGAACCGCCGCGACATCACCCTCGACCTGGCCCGCCAGATGGTGGACAAGTTTGTCAAGAGCACCAACCGCGAAGTGACCATCGACTACATACAGAAAGTGGTGTGCGACTATTTCAACATCCCCATCGACAGCATCCAGTCGCGAACCCGCAAACGTGAGATTGTGCAGGCCCGCCAGCTGACTATGTATTTTGCCAAAAAGATGACCAAGTCGTCGCTGGCCATCATAGGCCTGCAGTGCGGCAACAAGGACCACGCCACAGTGCTGCACGCCTGCAAGACGGTGGCCAACCTGGCCGAGACCGACAAGCAGTTCCGCTACTGGATTGACGAACTGGAGAAGAGATTCAAAGAATAACGGCCCATGAAAGTTCCTTTCAAACCCGGAACCCTCATCTATCCGCTGCCGGCTGTGATGGTCAGCTGCGGCGACCGGCCGGAGAACTACAACATACTGACCATTGCATGGACGGGCACGGTTTGCAGCGACCCGCCCATGTGCTATATATCGGTGCGGCACGAACGTCACTCGTATGAGATTATCAAGCGCACAGGCGAGTTCGTCATCAACCTGACCACCGAGGAGTTGGCCCGAGCCACGGACTGGTGCGGCGTGCGCAGCGGCCGCGACTTCGACAAGTTCAAGGAGATGCACCTCACGCCCGAGAAGGGGCAGGTGGTGCAGGCTCCGCTGATTGCCGAAAGCCCGCTGAACATAGAATGCCGCGTGGTGGACATACGCCCGCTGGGCAGCCACGACATGTTTCTGGCCAACGTGGTGGCCGTCAACGCCGAAGAGAAACTGATAGACAAAGGCACCGGAGCCTTCCAACTGAACCACGCCAAACCCCTGGCCTATTCGCACGGCAAGTACTACGGCTTGGGCGAGAAACTGGGCAGCTTTGGCTTCAGCGTAAAAAAGAAGAAATAACATTAAACATCATGAAAATTACTTGTGTAGAGCCTCTGGGCATAAGCCAGGAGCATTTCGAAGAACTGAAGAAGGAATTTGCCGCCCACGGCCACGCCTTCGACTACTATATGGACCGCAAGGAGGACGCCGAGACACTAGCCGCCCGCCTGCGCGAGGCCGAGGTGGCCGTCATTTCCAACATCAAGTTGCCTGCCGACGTACTGAAACAATGCCCGCGGCTGCAATATCTTTCGGTGGCCTTTACGGGACTGGACCACATAGACTTGTCCTATTGCAAGGAGCACAACATCGCCGTGCAGAATGCCGCCGGATATTCCACCACGGCAGTGAGCGAACTGGCCGTAGGTCTGATGCTCGACCTGCTGCGGCAGGTGACCCGCTTTGACGGCGCCATCCGCAGAGGCGAAGGTCGTGGCTCGTATCTGGGTCGCGAACTGAAAGGCAAGACCGTAGGCGTGGTAGGCACCGGTGCCATTGGCACCGCGGTCGTCCGCCTGCTGAAGGCCTTCGGCTGCCAGGTGCTGGCCTACAACCGCAGCGAGCACCCAGAGGTGAAGGAACTCGGGGCCACATACGTCAGCCTGGAACAGCTGCTGCAGGAGAGCGACATCGTCACCCTGCATGTTCCGCTCAACGCCGAGACCCATCACCTAATTGGAGCCAAGGAACTGAAACTGATGAAGAAAACCGCCCTGCTCATCAACACCGCACGGGGCAATGTGTGCGACATAGACGCCGTTGCCGCCGCACTAAACAACGGGCAACTGCTGGGAGCCGGATTCGACGTGTATGAGAACGAGCCGCCCCTGCCTCAGAATCACCCGCTGCTGAACGCCCCCAACTGCGTCTGCGTGCCACATATCGGCTACGCTTCGCGCGAGGCTTTCGACATCCGCGCCGACATCGTGTTCGACCACGTCAAAGAATGGCTGCAAAAGCAATAGGGAAAGGGCAGACCGAAGTTTTGCAGACCTCCAATAGTACAGCAGTTTTCCTTGAAACCTCATTGTTGCACTATTTTCAAAGCAAAAAAGATAGCCGGGACCTCTTGGGTCTCGGCTATCTTTTTTTTGACTTATGCGAGGGGCATTACTTCACAGGATGGTCGGCGTGGAATTTCTCCAGACGGGCCTTGAGATCGGGGAACTGGTCGCGCTGCACCAGGGCCACGCAGGCGCGGATGCCCTGTTTGTGGCTGCCGGTAATGTCAAGTGCGATGGCGCTGATGCCATAGCGGATGAGCTCATTGAGCAGGTCGACGCCGCCGAAGCCAGGATAGCAGAAAGTGAAGTAGAAGCCGTCGCCGATGTCTTCGCCCATATCTTTGTCGTAGACGATGTAGAAGCCGTTATTGGTAAAGAGTTTCTTCATCACGCTGGCCTTCTCACCGTACTCCTTGATGTCTTTGACGAAGTTGAATGTGCCGTCGTTGGCCCCTTTGAGCATGGCGGCCATGGCGTACTGTACGCTGTGGGCGGTGCCGGAGCTGAGGCAGTAGAGGGTGCCGAAAATGAGGGCGCGGCCGAGTTGCGTCTGGCTGTAGAAGCGGGCCAGGTCGGGGCACTCCATATTGAACAGTTTGGGGCTGCAAATCATCATGGCGATACGCTCACCGGCATAGCTGAAGCTCTTGGAGCCGGAAATCATCAGCACGTAACGGTCGGTATACTTGGCCACGGTGGGCTGGAACGGGGCCTTGCCGGGGACGCTGTAGTCCTTGCGGAAGTCCATGAGGAAATAGGCATCGTCTTCGAGGACCACCACGCCATATTTGTTGGCCATCTCGCCAATGATTTGAAGTTCATGTTCGGTGAAGCAGAACCAAGCGGGGTTGTTGGGGCTGCTGTAGATGAGGCAGGCCACGTCGCCGTCCTTCAGTTCTTCTTCTAGTTTGGTGCGCAGGGCATCGCCGCGGTATTCGTATACATCGAAGGTCTTCATGGGGATGCCAAGGACACGGCATTGCTGTTTCTGGACGGGGAAACCGGGGTCGATGAAGAGGACCTTGGTCTTCTTGGCATCGTAGCGGGTGAGGGTGAGGAAGCTGGCAAAGCCTGCCTGCATGGAACCCACGGTGGGCACGCAGCAGTCGGGGGTGACGTCGATGTCGAGGAAGTTCTTCACAAAGCGGGCGGCCTCTTTCTTGAAGTCGGCGGTGCCGTAGATTTCGGGATAGATGCTGGCCACGCCGTTGCGCAGGGCCTCAATCTGGGCCTCAACACCAACCTGCGGGGCAGGGAGGCCGGGGATGCCCATCTCCATCTTCACAAAGCGGACATCAGTTTCCTTTTCAACGTCCTGAATCATCTTGCGCATCTCGCGGATGGATGCCTTGCCGGGGTTGGCTATTTTGTTCTGTTGGGCAATCCTATCGATTACCTCTTTCTGTATGGGAATTTGAGTCATATGATGTTTAATTTTAAGAGTTTGTTATTTCTGATTAAAATTCTTCAATTTGGTGACGTTGATGGGGCTGATGTCCTTGATGATGTCGTAGACCTGCTTCTGCTCGTCGGCCGGGGCAGGCGTAAAGATGCTCACCAGCTCGGAGATCTTGACATCGACAAACTGCTGGACGGAGAGAAGGTTGGGACGTGATTTGTGCACCTGTTGCAACGTCTGGAGAGCCCCCAGGATGTTCTGGCGTGCCTGGGGCTGGTCCTTGGTCATCATGTCGAGCCCAAGGCGGTGATACAGGTAGTAGACATTATGCAGGCCCGCGTAGGCAGAGTTTGTGTGGTTCTCCATGAACCAGTAGCGAGCCTTCTGGCTTTCGGTGCCTTTCCATCCACGGTAGAGCCCGTCGTTGGAGGAAGCGGTCTGACAGATGGTGCGGGCCACCTCGTAGAACTGCTCGCCGCCATTGGGGGCAAAACTGTCGAAATACATGCCCAGCATGATGTAAAGATAGTAGGAAACTGCGGAGGAAAGATTGCCAAAGAAGGTATTTACGTCGAAGTCGAGCGGCTGACTTTCATTGTAGACAAACGAGAAGTCGGAGGCAGACTCGATATAGTTGAACATGCCGGTAGTGTAGGTGGAATTGTAGACCGGGCGCCGCATCTGGAAAGAGATTTGCCCTTTGAAATCGGTGGCAGAGGAGCGTTCGGTGAGGATGAGGCTGAAGGAGCAGTCGATTTTTTCTTGCTGCTCGAACTCAAGATTGGTCCAACGACGGTTGTTGATGAAGTCCTCTAAGGCCTGCTTCAAATTGTTGAACACAGTCTTATCGGTCGACTCAAAGGCTTGAGTCGTGTTGAGTAATTTCTGGTAATTGACCGACACGGCACAATTGAACTCTTGGGCATGAGCAATGCCCAAGAGTGTGATTACCAGCAGTATGGCCACACATCTTTTAAACATATTCTTTTGCAAATATACGAATAAAAAACAAAACAACCGTTAAAAGAAAGAAAATATATTTTTTTATAGATTTGTACTCATTATGTCAATAAAAAATCGTATCTTTGCAAATTATTTTGAACGGAAAAAAATTACAATAACATACTATGAGCGAAGAACAGAAGACTCAGAACAACTACAGTGCCAGCAATATCACCGTGCTGGAAGGATTGGAAGCCGTGCGTGTGCGCCCCGCAATGTATATCGGTGACGTGAATTTCCGAGGTCTGCACCACCTGGTGTACGAAGTGGTGGACAACTCTATTGACGAAGCCCTGGCAGGCTATTGCAGCAAGATATACGTGAGCATCAATGAGGACAACAGTATCACCGTTGAGGACAACGGCCGCGGCATTCCGGTGGACATGCATGAGAAAGAGCATCGTTCTGCCCTTGAAGTGGTCATGACGGTCCTACATGCCGGTGGCAAGTTCGACAAAGGCAGCTACAAGGTTTCGGGCGGCTTGCACGGTGTGGGCGTGTCCTGTGTGAACGCCCTGAGCGACCACATGCTTGTCAACGTCTACCGAAACGGCAAGATATATCAGCAGGAATATTCCAAAGGCAAGCCCCTCTATTCGGTCAAAGAAGTGGGAAGTACCGAAAAAACCGGAACCCGTATTACCTTCCACCCCGATGGCACTATCTTCACCACCACAGAGTATGACTATAACACCCTGCTGGAGCGCATGCGCGAGCTGGCCTACCTGAATAAGGGCATCGACATCACCATTGAGGACAAGCGTCCTCGCGAGGATGGCAGCTTCCAGAAAGACCACTTCTATAGTGAGAAAGGTTTACGTGACTTTATTGCCTATCTGGACGAGAACCGTGAGAGCCTCATGCCCGAAGCCATCTACATCGAAGGCGAACGCAACGGCATCCCCATTGAGATTGCCATGCAGTACAACAGCACCTACAACGAGAACATTCACTCCTACGTCAACAACATCAACACCCACGAGGGCGGCACCCACCTGTCGGGTTTCCGCAGCGGCCTCACCCGCACGCTGAAGTCCTATGCCGACCGCAGCGGCATGCTGGCCAAGGCAAAAGTGGACATCGCGGGCGACGACTTCCGCGAAGGCCTCACCGCCATCATCAGCGTGAAGGTGGCCGAGCCCCAGTTTGAGGGTCAGACCAAGACCAAATTGGGCAACAATGAGGTGCGCGGCGCAGTAGACTCCGCCGTAAGCGAAATGTTGGAGAACTACCTTGAGGAACACCCCAACGAGGCCCGCATCATTGTGGAGAAGGTCATTCTGGCCGCCCGCGCCCGCCAAGCCGCACGCAAGGCACGCGAGATGGTGCAGCGCGGCAATGTGTTCAGCAGTGCCGGACTGCCCGGCAAACTGGCCGACTGCCAAGACGGCGACCCTGCCATGTGTGAGATTTATTTTGTCGAGGGTGATTCGGCAGGCGGAAGTGCCAAGCAGGGCCGCGACCGCCGCTACCAGGCCATCCTGCCCTTGCGCGGTAAGATTCTGAACGTAGAGAAGGCCATGCGCCACCGCGCTTTTGAGAGCGAGGAAATCCGCAATATCTATACTGCCCTTGGTGTCACCGTGGGCACCCCCGAAGACAGCCAGGCCCTCAACCTGAGCAAACTGCGCTACCACAAGGTCATCATCATGACCGATGCCGATGTCGACGGCGCCCATATCGACACGCTTATGCTCACCTTCTTCTTCCGCTACATGCCTGAGCTCATCGAAAACGGATATGTCTATCTGGCCACTCCCCCACTCTACCTGGTCAAGAAGGGCAACAAGAGTTTCTATTGCTGGACCGAAGAGGAGCGCGAGCGTGCCATGGAAGCCGTGGGCGACAAGGGCGTTCACGTGCAGCGTTACAAAGGTCTGGGTGAAATGAACCCCGAGCAGCTTTGGGAAACGACCATGGATCCCGAAAACCGTCAACTGCGACAGGTCACCATTGAGAACGCCGCCTCGGCCGACCGTGTCTTCAGCATGCTTATGGGCGACGACGTGCCTCCCCGTCGTGAGTTCATCGAGCGCAACGCCACCTATGCAACCATTGATGCTTAACTCCTAAACAATAACACTATGGATAAAAGAAACCTCTTGCTTATCAGCAACAGCACCATGCGCGGCGAGGCCTACCTCGGCTGGTGCAAGGACATGATTGCCGACTTTTGCCGTCGGCACAGTGTTAAAAAAGTACTTTTCGTTCCCTTTGCCGGCGTAAGTCTGGCTGAAGGCGGCCTCACCAAGAGCTATGATGCCTACGAGGCCAAAGTGGCCAAAGTATACGCCGAGTTTGGCGTGAAACTCACCAGCGTGCACCACAAGGCATTGCCCATCAATGCGGTTTACGACACCGACTGCGTGGCCGTGGGTGGCGGCAACACCTTCCACCTTGTTCGCCAACTGCAGCGCACGGGCCTTATGCAGGCCATCCGCCAGCGCGCCTTCGACGGTATGCCCTACATGGGATGGAGTGCCGGCAGCAATGTGGCTGGTCCCACCCTCTGCACCACCAACGACATGCCTATCGTCATGCCCGACTCGTTCGACTGCATGGGTCTTGTTCCCTTCCAAATCAACCCCCACTACACTGATTTCTTCGACCCCAAACACGGCGGCGAGACCCGTGACGACCGCTTGAAAGAGTATATCATGGTCAACCCCAAGGCCACCGTGGCCGCCATCCGCGAAGCTACCGCACTGCTGCTTGAGGACGGCAAACTCTCCCTCATTGGCAAACCCAACAAGATGAAGGTCTTCAAGACCAAGATGGAGAACACCAAAGAGTACGGCCTGGATGACGACATAACCTTCCTGCTGTAATTAATAGAAACAAGGTGGGTTCGGCATGGAATCCACCTTGTTTTTCAATATACAAATATCAACCCATCAAAAAACACTTTTACAATGAAATGGTTTTTCAAATGCTTTAAGCAGTATGCCGACTTCAGCGGTCGTGCCCGCAGAAAAGAGTACTGGTGGTTCACCGTCATCAATTTCATCATCATGCTGATTTTCATTATCGGTTTGATGGTACCCATCTTCAAAATGAGCTACGCTGTAGCCATGTCCGGTGGCGACATTGAAGACTTCAGCGAAATGGAAATGGTCGTGACCATGCTAAAGAATCCGTTTATATACATATACTTGATATATTATCTGGCCGTGCTGGTCCCCAGCATCGCAGTCTTTGTCCGCCGTATGCACGACATTGGCCGCTCTGGCTACTGGGCCTTCCTCTACTTCGGTGCGTCCATCATAGCCCAGATAATCAACTTAGGTAATTATGGAACTGGGGTCACCATAATCATCGGTATGGCCCTGTTGTTCATCGCCATTCTCTTCTTGGTCTGGCTCTTCACCGACTCGCAATACGGTCCCAACCAGTGGGGTCCCAACCCCAAGGGCGAGGGCAATCCCGAAGAAGCCACAACCGGTGAGGTCCAACTATCGTAGACACACTTTAGTCAACCCATTGACAAAAGATACACCATTTGAAGTATCTCCTCGTGTAATACTCGCCACGATACTACCAAACAAACCGATGAGCCAATAAAACACTCCGTATTGCAACACAGAATTGCCCACTGTCAATAGTCAAACAGCAAAACAACACAATATGACAAAATACATTGGAGCCCATGTGAGTGCCTCTGGGGGCGTGTGCAACGCCATCCTCAATGCCGAGGCGATTGGAGCCAACGCCTTTGCCCTCTTCACCCGCAACCAGCGCAGCTGGGTCAGCAAGCCCTTAGCCACGGGCGAAATCAATGCTTTCCGCACCCTCTTGGCCGAGCGTGGCTTCGACCCCAAGCAGGTGCTGCCCCACGACAGCTACCTCATCAACCTTGGGTCGCCCGACGAAGAGACACTCCAGAAAAGCCGCAACGCCTTCCTCGACGAGATGCAACGAGCCGAGCAACTGGGCCTCACCATGGTCAACTTCCATCCGGGCAGCCACCTGAACAAGATAAGCGAGGAAGAATGTCTCGACCAAATTGCCCGCGAGGTGAACCTAGCCCTCAGCCAAACCCATGGGGTCACGGCCGTCATCGAGAACACTGCCGGACAGGGAACCAATCTGGGCTGGCGTTTTGAGCATATCCGCCGTATTATTGACGGTATCGACGACAAAAGCCGTGTCGGGGTGTGCATCGACACCTGCCACACCCTTGCCGCCGGCTACGACATCAGCACCGAGATGGGCTACCAATTCTGTTTCGACGACTTCGAGTCCATCATCGGATTCCAGTATCTCCGTGCCATCCACCTCAACGACAGCAAGAAAAACTCTGGCTCGCACGTTGACCGGCACGAAACCCTCGGCAACGGCTTCCTCGGCAAGGAATTTTTCACCCGTTTCATGCACGACCCCCGTTTCGACAACATGCCCATCATCCTCGAAACCCCCGACCCCACCCGCTGGGCAGAAGAAATCACCTGGCTACGAAGCCTATAACAACAGGCACATACGACACAACAAAAAGCCTGCTCCGTGGAAGGAGTAGGCTTTTTCTTTCTACAATCTCAGAGCCACGCTACCTAATCAACGCAACGGTGCCTTTACGCTGATGTGTAAGGCCATCCTTGTCGACATAATAGATGACGTATACATATCCAGCTTGCGGCAGGGGGCGGCCCTTGTAGGTGCCATCCCAGACCTGATTGATGTCGGTGCTGTGGAACACCTGATGACCCGAGCGGTTGAAAATGGTGATGCGGTAATTGAGGATGCTCACTTCCGGCTTGTTGAGATGGGCACGGAAAGTGGTAATGTTGGGGTCGTCCGAGGCTGGCGCAAAGGCGTTGGGCACCCAAAGAATCGTGTCCTCTATCATGCCGTTGGGGCTAGTGACCTTTGGTGAGGGAGCGACGGCAGGAGTAGCCGCGGCCTCACTTTCGGCCACAACCGGCTGTGGGTCTTCACTCGAAAGCGCTGTGTGTTCCGAGGGAACCTCGGCAACAAACACTTGTGGGGCTGGCTCCTCCATCCGAGCAGGGAGGGCCTGACTGGCCACAGTCAGAGGCTTAATCACCGGAGCAACCGGAACGGCAACCGTCTTCGGGGCGGGGGATTCCTCCACCGGTGCCACCGTGGCCGAAACGGGCTCCTGCAACTGCTGCTGGGCCGGAACGGCCTGGACAGTAGACTCCTGCAATTGGGGAGCGACAGTCCGCTCATTGGGGGTCAACTGAGCCACCTCGGGCAAGGTCTGCGAGGCCAGCGTCGGCTGCTCGTCATATGGCAACAGCTGAATTCCCACCACAGCCGCAACGGCTATCAGCATTCCAATGGAAGCACCCAAGGCCTGTCGACGGAAATAACGTCGGCGCAAGGTTTTGCTTATCCTATTCCAGACTTCGGGGTCGGGCTGAGTGCTGTAGTTCTTCAAATTCTCATTCATATCTTTACAATTTATAATAATTCAACAATATATTTCTCAACATTTTGCATGCTCGGGAGTATCCAGACCTCACTGTAGAAACCGACTTCCCCGTTTGTTTCGCTATTTCAGGATAATCCATTTCTTCCACCTCGTGCAAATTGAACACCATCCTGTAAAAATCGGGCAGCATCTGTATGGCATTGACAATTTGTTCCATCGAGAACACTTTGCCCTCCCAGGGTGAGTAATCCGTCTGAGCCATAATTTCCTCATCCTCTTCATCCACCGTGTCGAAATCCATGTAATTCACCGGACCCAGTTTCGTCAGGTAGGACAACGACTCATTCACCATCACCTTGTACATCCACGACCTCACGGAGGACGATTTCTTCAGCGAACCGATACTCTCAAAAACCTTGATAAAACCGTCATGCAACAAATCCTGCGCCTCGTCCCGCGAATGGGTATATCGCATGCAAACGCCTAGCATTTCCGGTGCAAACTTCTCGTACAAAAGCTTTTGCGCCAGCGGCTGCTTTTTTTTGCAACCCTCTACTATTTGTTCCAATTCGGTATTCATCTACTTATTAGACTGAAAAAAGTCGATTTTGTTGCAAAGAATCGAAAATTTTTTTTTCACCGAAGGCACTTTTTACTCGCAAGCACCTGATAAATAACAACTAAACTAAAACAAAAAAAATAGCATTTTTTCCAGTCTGAGAGACAAAAAAGCCCAAAAAAAGGTCAAACCACCATGGACCAAGTCAAAAAAGCACCCAAAACACCATAAAACTACTTCCGAAATACAACCCACCCGCTCACAAAGCAAGTGGAATGTGTTCCGGTAGTGAGTGAATCGCTGAGAAGAAAAGACGGGGAAAAGACCATTGGGGACTACTTGCAGATTGCCCAGAGAGAGGCAAAAGAGGCATCTATAGGGCGCAAAAAAGGGCATTTTCACTAGACTTTTGCCCGATTATAAATAATTAATATCATTATATCTATTTTTTTTTGTACTTTTGCAGATTGAAATAACGGCAGCTGACTCTATCGCCGGCAGAGCCCTTAGGGGTGCTGCGGGAGGAAAGTCCGGGCAACGCGAGCCACCATACTTCCTAACAGGAAGGCAGCAGGGAGGAAAGCGCCCTGCTGACAGCGAGTGCCACAGAAAGAGAAACCGCCTACGGGTAAGGGTGCAAGCGCGGGGTAAGAGCCCACGACCGGCGGCAGCAATGTCGCCCGATGGTAAACCTTATGGGTTGAAAGACCAAATATACCGACAGTGAAGGGCTGGCTCGCCCGTTGTCGGGGGGTAGGTTGATAGAGGCCGACGGCGACGTCGGCAGTAGATTGATGATAGAGACTGTCGTCCGCGACAGGACAGAACCCGGCTTATGAGGCTGCCGTTTATTTTTTATGACACAAACCGCAAAGATATGTCTATAAGGAAGAGCATATTATTACCCCTGGCAGCAACACTGCTGCTCACGGCCTGCTACAACGAGGGCACCCTGGTGAACAACCCTGCCCCACTGATGCACTACCAGCACAAGCCCACACAGGTGCGGCTGCTGGCTCTCTGCAAGACCTATGCCGAGGCCATCAACAACAACCTCGATGCCCGTGTCATACATCCCGGGCAGTATGCCGACTACGGCATCGTGCTGGCACAGCTGGGCTGTCTGAAGCAAGCCAACGTCATGTTCAACAACGAGAAGACCTTCTTTCCCAACAGTTCTAAATACGTTGACTTCCTCAAGCAGACCTATACGCCCAAACTGGCCGCCGACAACCACTTCGATACCTGCAAGATTGACCTAAAGTCGCTGGACACCATCAAGGTGGAGTACACTCCCGAGGAATTGGCCCAACAGCAGCAACTAGAGGCCGACCCCGAGTATCAAAAGATGCTCAAACAGCAGCAGTTGGAGGAAAAGGAAGCCAAAGTCCTAGCCGCCAAGAAGGCCAAAGCAGAACGCGCCAAGGCCAAAGAGGCCGAGCGCAAAGCCTTGGCCAAGGAGAAGGAAAAAGCCAAACGCGAAAAGGCCGAAGCCAAGAAAGCCGAACAGAGAGCCAAGGAAGAGGCTAAGAAGGCCGCCGAACGCGAACGCGCCGAGGCCAAGAAAGCCGAACAACGAGCCAAAGAGGAGGCGAAGAAGGCTGAGTTGGAGGCCAAACGCGCCGCCGAGAAGGCCGCCGCCGAAGCCAAAAAGGCCGAGGAAAAAGCTCAAAAGGAGGCCGAAAAGGCCGCCGTCAAGGCCCAGCGAGAAGCCGAAAAGGCTGCCAAACAGGCCGAAAAAGAGGCCAAGCGGGCTGCAAAAAACCAGTCAGCCGAAACGCAAGAAGAATAAAAACACCTATTCCACTCAACCCAATAAACGACTATCACTATGAATCGCACCAAGTTAATCATCGCCTTCCTCGGCCTCCTGCTGATAGTTTCCTGCAAGAGCCAAAAGAAAGCGGCCACATACGAAGAGCTGTACAAAGAGCAGCCATTCACCATCCTGATTGTTCCCACCCAGGACAACTCAAAACGCCAACAGGAGAAGAACACTCAGGACCATGCCCTCAACGAAGAGTTGGACATGGCCGCCACCTTCATGCAGCAAACCTGCGTTGAGCCTCTGGTCAGCCAGGGCTACTACACCATACCCCCGCTGGCAGGCAACACCATACTGGAGAAATACGGTAAGACCTACCGCCAACTGATGCTCGACAACATTTCCGACCTCAATCGGCTCTACGGCGTCGACGCCATCCTGCTGGTAGCCATACACAAATGGGCTCAGCCCGAAGTCAACGAAGTGGTAGTCTTTGCCGAATACACGCTTCGGTCGGTCAAGTCGGGGCTGGAACTGATGCACACTTGGGTGCGCGGCGACAAGATTCAGCCCGTCGATGACAAAGGCGACCCCATAGAGCTGGCTGCCGACCTGGCTTTCATCAAGACCACCGAGCTTGACCCACCGCTGGCCCACCGCTGCCTGCTTTTGCAGGGCATGAGCGACTTCGCCCTCCGCAACATGCCCACCAGTGCTAGCCGCTGGATGTTCAAACAAGACCAGTTCACCTCCGCCAACCCCAATTTCTACAGCTTCCTGATGAACACCGACGGAAGCATCGAACGCGAAAAATATAACGAAGACGCTTTTGGCAATGAATGTTTCACAGATTGAACTATCCCTCACTCCCGCCCTCTACGAGTGGCGCAGCATCAAGCAGCATCACACCACTGTGGCCGTAGACGTACTGCGCGCCACCACGGCCATCTGTGCTGCCTTCACTGCGGGGGTTGAAGAGATTGTCCCCTTGGACTCGCTGCAGGCCCTGGAGGCCTACCGCCAGCAGGGCTATCTGCGTGCCGCCGAGCGGGGCGGCAAGAAAGTGGATGGGGCCGAATGCGGCAACTCTCCCACAGAATACCTCGCCATGGACCTTCGTGGCCAGCGCATTGCCTACAGCACCACCAATGGAACGGTGTGCATAATGCGCGGCAGCGATGCCGACCGCACCCTTGTGGGCTGTTTTGCCAACATCAGTGCCCTCACCGAGCAACTGCTCAGCCAGCCGCAGGACCTAGTCATACTCTGTAGCGGCTGGAAGAACGACTTCAGCGTTGAAGACACGCTCTTTGCCGGTGCCCTATGCCAACGCCTTGTCAGTTCAGGTCTATACGCCTCCTCCAACGATGCCGTCCATATGGCCATGGCCCTGTGGGACCTCTGCCACGGCGACCCCCACGGCTTCTCCCTGCAACATGCCAGCCACGCCAAACGCCTCAACGGCTTTGGCGAGCGGGCCATACGCGACATGGAATTTGCCTTCCGGCAGGACACCTGTCCTGTGGTCCCCCATATTTATCAGGGTGTTTTAGTATGCAAAGATAATCCATCATGAAACAGGGACTGCTCATAACCATCTTCCTCTCGTTTGTCATTCCTTCTCTAGCCCAAAGGAGCGACACCCTCACATGCAGTTATGACCACTCCATCCACTTTGCCGATGTCCTCACCCCAAGTCTTTTGATTACTGCAGGCTCGGCAATTACTGGCATCGACTATCTAGACCGCCACATCAACGTTCCCATCCAGCAGTGGACACAGAGTGACGGGCACAACCGTTTTGAGATAGAGAACTATTTCCAATATGCTCCCTTGGCTGCAGTACCCATGCTGAAACTCTGCGGCGTCGAGAGCCGGCACAATTGGCGCGACCTTGCCAGCCTCACCGGAGGTGCCGCCATTCTCTCCTTCGGATTCAGCCAAGGGTTTAAACACCTCATACAGGAAGAGCGCCCCTATGGGGGTGTCTTCAATAGCTTCCCCTCGGGCCACACCATGACCGCCTTTATGGGAGCCGAAATTCTCCGCCGCGAGTATGGTCAAAACTACCCCGCCATAGCCGTGGCAGGCTATGCCGTGGCCACAGGCGTGGGATGCATGAGGGTGTACAACAACCGCCACTGGGCCGCCGATGTTTTGGCCGGGGCCGGATTTGGCATCCTCAGTGCCAGCCTCATGTACTGGCTCGCACCCTACCTGAGATTTTAAGCACTCTCTTTATGTTGTTGAAACCCATCGCCCATATCGAGACCTGTTTCTCCACCAAGTTCGGAGTCCCCCGACAGGCGGGTATCGTAGCCACCCCCGGCCGCATAGTCTTTGAACCCGAATACCGCGTAGCGGAAGCCGTGCGAGGGTTGAAAGATTTCGACTATATCTGGCTCATCTGGCAATTCAGTCAGGCCGTGCGCGACCATTGGACGCCTACAGTGCGCCCCCCACGACTCGGAGGCAACTGCCGCATGGGCGTTTTCGCCACCCGCAGCCCTTTCCGCCCCAACCCCCTGGGGCTGTCTTCCGTCCACTTAGACCACATAGCGGAAGACCCACAGCTGGGGCCCGTACTCTATGTCAGCGGTGCCGACCTCATGGACGGCACCCCCATCTACGACATCAAGCCCTACCTACCCTATACCGACAGCCACCCCAGTGCCCGCAGTGGCTTTGCCACCCGCCCCGCCGAACAGCTGCTTGAAGTAAGCTGCGACCCTACCCTGCTGGAGAGACTCCCTGCCCACCTACGGCAGCCCCTGCTGGACGTGCTTGCCCACGACCCCCGTCCGCAATACCAACACGACCCCGAGCGCATCTATGGAATGGAATTCGCAGGCTTCGAAATCAAGTTCCGAGTGGACGGCATCAAAGCCGAATTGCTATCCATCACAAAAGCTTAAAGCACCGCAAATAAAAAAAATCCGAGAGCCGACTTTGCCGCTCTCGGATTCTTTATTTTGGGCCAAATGTCTTATTCAGCCTTCTTGATATTGGGCTCTTCCAAATGGTAGCCATGCTTCTTATCGATAGCCTTCAGGTAGATGGCTAGCAGCAGGGCCAAGATGCCGAATGAGGCAAAGATGACCAGAGGCACCGTGTAGTCGTAAGGGATGAAGGTGTCGGTGGCACCGTTGGCTATAGCCTCCTTGGCAGCTATGACGGCCTGATTATTGGCATTACTGCTCTGCAACACACCGCCGATGAGCATCGGCACGAAGCAGAGACCCACATTCTGCACCCAGAAAATCAGGGAGTAGGCACTGCCCAGATAGCGAGGATTCATCACCTTGGGAACACTGGGCCAAAGAGCGGCGGGAACCAATGCAAAGCTAACTCCCAGCACCACGATGGTCACGTATGCCAGCAAAGCACTGCGCGTGGCAGGCAACAGGAAGGCAAACACCAGATGGCAAATAATCAGCAGCAGCGCACCGAAGATAAGCATCGTGGCACCCTTGCCCTTATTGTCAAGGAAGGCACCCAGGAACGGAGTGATGGCGGCAGCACCGATGGGGAACCAGCGGAAGATGTTGGCAGCCTGCTGGGGAGTGATGCCGTCAAGGTTGCACTGCAGCATGTTGGCTCCATAACGCTGGAAGGGGAAAATGGCGCTGTAGTAAAGAACACACAGCAGGGCGATAACCCAGAAAATCTTGCTACCGAAAATCTTCAGTATGTCGCTGGCCTTGAACTGCTCCTCCTCGTCGGCACCAGCCTGGGCAGCAGCAGCACCCAGCTGTTTGTCAAACTTCTTGTCCATGACACAGAACACCAGGAAGAAAATCAGGCCGATGCACAGCAAGCAGGTGCAGAAAGCCACAGGGGCCACCACCGTGGGATGTCCGAAAAGCGAAGTACCCATCTTCTCGGCCAGGATGGGGCTAATGGAGAAAATGGCGAACACACCCACGCGGGCGATAGCCATCTCCAGACCCATAGCCAAAGCCATCTCCTTGCCCTCAAACCACTTGGCAATGGAACGTGAAACAGTGATACCGGCCATCTCACAGCCGCAGCCGAAAATCATGAAGCCGAAAGCGGCCATCTTGGCACTGCCCGGCATGGCCGTCCACCAGGAACCCAGCCATCCACAGAAGGCCGTCTCTTGAAAACCGTCGCTAATGCCGTAGAACTTGATGATGGCACCAAGCAGCATCAGCGAAGCCGACAAAGTGCCAGTGAAACGGATGCCCATCTTATCCAGAATAATACCGGCCAAGATAAGGAAACCACACACATTCAAGATATATTCACCAGCCGCATATGTACCAAAAATGGAAGGAGTCCAACCTCTTTCCACCTCAATCATACTCTGCAGTGGCGACATAACATCCACAAACATGTAGCCGAAAAACATCATAAACGCTATCAGAAACAGCGCTGCCCAGCGTGCCACTGGGTTGTCATTCATTAATTTGTAAACTTTTTCTGCCATAATAGTTATTAATATTTGTTACTTTAATTTCTTTTCACAAAACGAGATTGCAAAATTACGAAAAAAAATCGTATTTTTGCATTTTCAAATGATATTTTTATAAAATGAGAATACACTCAGACACACTACAATTCTTCAATGAGCTCCTTGTCAACAACAATCGCGACTGGTTCAATGCCAACAAACCGCGTTGGACCGCCATCCAGTCCGACTTCCTCAACTTCACCCAAGCCCTCATCGATGCCATGACCCCGTTCGACTCCGGCCTGCGCAACCTGCAGGCCAAACAATGCGTCTACCGCATCTATCGCGACCTACGCTTCACCACCGACAAACGTCCCTACAAGACCCATATTGCCTGTTTCCTTTACTCCGGCGGCGACCGCACCGTCTGCTCCCCAGGCTACTATATGCAGGTGGGTGTTGGTGACTACGGTCTGCAAAGAGGCTGCTCCCTCGGTGGCGGTTTCTTCATGCCCACTCCCAAACAGCTGGCCGCTATCAGGCAGGAGATATTCTACTGCACCGACGAGTTCAAAGCCATCATGAACGAACCCAACTACAAGAAATACTTCGGCAACCAATTTTTCACCCGCAAGAAACTCAGCCGTCCGCCCAAGGGCTTTCCCGCCGACTGGCCAGATGTGGACCTACTCAAATGGACCGACTACACCACCATGTACGACATGCCCGAGAAGTACATCCTCACCGATAAACTTTTCGACCAAGTGCTCAAAGTATGGAAGGCCAGCCTTCCGCTCAACCTCTTCCTGGAGCGCGCCATTGAAGACATTCATGAATAACACAAATAACACACACTCAATATGACAACAATTTACGACTTCAACCTGCTCGACAAAAAGGGCAACACCGTCAGCCTTAACCAGTACAAAGGCAAAGTCCTCCTCATAGTCAACTCCGCCACCGGTTGCGGATTCACCCCTCAGTATGAAGACCTCGAATCCATCTACCGCCGACTCAAGGATCAAGGACTCGAAATCCTCGACATCCCCTGCGACCAGTTCGGCCATCAAGCCCCCGGCTCCGACGACGAAATCACCGAGTTCTGCTCCCTCCGTTTCGGCACCGACTTCCCCCAGTTCAAGAAAAGCGAAGTCAACGGTCCCAACGAGCTGCCCCTCTACACCTTCCTCAAAAGCCAGAAAGGCTTCGAAGGCTTCGACATGGACAACAAGATTGCCCCTCTACTCGTAGACATGTTCGACAAGACAGGTACCGACTGGCGCACCTCATCCGACATCAAATGGAACTTCACTAAATTCCTCGTCGACCGCAACGGCCGGGTCGTAGCCCGCTTCGAACCCACCAAAGATATGGCCCAAGTAGAAGACTGTATCAAAGCCATTCTCTGACCCATACCAGCGAATAAACGGCATCCGAATGCCCCCCCCTTCTACTTTATGGCAAAATTTAATAGTACATCTGATAATCGGCAAGAATTCTTATTTTACTATAATCGTAATGATATTGCTAGCCTGAACCAATTAATCAATAAAATTATCGCAAAAGCCTCGTGACAGTCACCTCTTTTGTGCTTTCACCAGTCGATTGGTTTCAGCTGCTGGCGGGCCTGCTCACGCGACATGAGGTTGAAGTGCCACCACTCCGACCGCAGAGGCTTCAGTCCCGCCTCTTTCATTACACGGCGCAGCAGACGGCGGTTTTCAAGGGCCTCCTGACTGATTTTACCATCACGGACCTACTGGGTCTCAATGTCCGTATGAGCCTCGAGGCCAAAATGGTCAAACTCTGTCCCCATATCCAGTTGCCGACCCAACGTGTCGGCCAGCGTGACATCCACCGCAGCCCCATAGTTGTGCAACCCTGGTCCATGCTTGGGGTTGGAAACATAGATATTCCGTGGCGTGCCTGCCACCAAGTGAAACATCTTACGTTGGATAGAAAGCGGCCGTGCGGCATCCAATATCATCAGCGACAATTCCGGTCGCTCGGCCTTCAGCAGTGCCTGCGCCCGCACCACCCGCTCAGCCATCTCTGGCAGCAGGAAAGCCTTGTGCAGGTCACGATATAGTACCTCTCCCATAAAGTTCTCCTCCGTGGCGTAAACCAGATGCACACCGATGGTTGCATCCAACTCCTGCACATCCACCAGTCCCATTTCTCTCAGACGCGTCTCCATTGGCGAGTCGGCTGCAGCCAAAAGCTTCTTCTCTTCCACACTGTCGGGTGCAGAATCCCTACCGTGCTCTATCTCCCCCACCGGTCCCCTGCAACCGGCCATAAGCCCTAACAGCATGACCCAAACAGCCAGTCTTAATCTCATATCCTATAAATCCTTCATCTGCAATCGTGCCACCCGCAGTTCCAAGTAGCTGTACTTGCCCTCAAAATGTTCATAAACACTTTTCAGCGTGCTCATTTCACGATGCTCAAGCATATAGTCCACAATCTCATCCTGTGCCTCTTCCGAAACCACCAGGTCGGCATCCAAAGCCCCATTCTCCACGGCAGTATAGATATAGCCATCCACCGTGCCCACCGCCCGCAGCATCTCGCCGGCGATGTCCTCCACCGACTTGCCTTGGGCATAGAGCCGCGCCGCCCGCATCCAAGTGGGTTCCTTCTTCTCCTCCTGTTCCTCCACATAGTCTTCCACCATTCGCACAATCTCTGCTCCATATCTGGCCACCTTTGCAGTGCCCATCCCCGGAATTTTCATCAGTGCCTTGCCGTCCCTCGGCAGTTGGTCGGCAATGGCCAGCAGGCTCTTTTGCTGCAGGATGGTGTAGGCAGGCAGTTGGTTCTCCTTGGCCAACCGGGTACGCCACTTGGTCAGTATGCGTATCAGCTTGGGATTGCGCACATTGCCGTATACCTCCTCGTCCCTCTGCACCCGCTGGCGTTTGGGCTTTTGAAGCGAAAAGTCGACCTTGGCCTTCTGGTATTTTGCTATGTCGAACCCCTCCTGCCGTACCAATTTCAGCAGTTCGGCCTTCAGCCCCATGGAATTCATATAACTTTCTGCAATCTCCTTGAGGCGGCGGGCCACCTCTTTGTTGTCCACACTCACGCCCAGCATCGGCCGCACCTTTTCGTGCACCTGTTCCAACTGCGATAAGAAATAGTCCGTGGCCTTTGCAATACGGTCTGCCATCAGTGCTCGCGACTGCTCATCGCCCATCTGTCCTATGGAGCCCAGTTGCCTGCGAAACCGTTCAGCCACGTCCGACACCTGCGCCGAAAGCGTTCCCGTCACCTCAGTCAGCGTGCTGCACATCTCGGGATATGTGGTGCGCAGATGATTCTGGAAAAGTCTTTCCAACCCCTCCACATCATGCTGCACCGCCCCGAAGCCGAACAGCTCGAACAGAACCTCATAGTAATACGCCCTGCGGTAGCCCTCCAGCCGTTCGGCAGCCTCTTCGGGCTTCGTAAGGGTGCTGTTGAAATGGTCAATGTCCTGGCTTCCGAACGCGTTCCGCTCGCTGATGGGGGCCAGCAGCGTCAGTCCCTTCAGACTGCGGCAGCGGCTCAGTGCCACATACACTTGTCCGTAGGTGAACGCGGCAGAGGCATCCACCTGCACGCGGTCAAAGGTAAGCCCCTGCGCCTTGTGGATAGTGATGGCCCAGGCCGTCTTCAGCGGAAACTGTGTGAACGTGCCATCCACCACCTGCTTTATCTGGTTGTCAGTAGGGTCAATCTCATACTTCACGTTCTCCCACCTCTCCGGAGTCACGCGAATGGTGTCTCCGTTTTCGTCCACCACGGCCACCACCCTCTCTTTCTTTCCCTCCTCGTCCGTCTCCTCACGCAGGCCCTCCACAGTGCCAATCTTGCCGTTGTAGTAGCGGTGGGCACCGCTGCTGTCGTTCTTCACAAACATCACCTGTGCTCCTGGTTTCAATGTCAGCTCGCGTTCCGTGGGGAAAGACGACTCGGGGAAATTGCCCTCCACCGCTGCCTGCAGCATGAATGGCTCGGTCTGCAAGGCCTCCATGCGCTGGTGGTTGACACGGTCGGCCTGATAGTTGTGCGTGGTCAGTAGGATGGGGTCCTGCTCGCCGGCCTTGCTGGGGCCGCTGGCGACAGTGGAGGCTTTCACTCGGGCGTTCAAGGCCCTCAATGTCTCGCTGTCGAAACGGCCCTCGCGGATATTGTTCAGCAGCCTCACAAAGGTGGGGTCTTGCTGACGGTAAATAGTGGTAAGCTGAATGGTGACATAGTTCACCCTTTGCAGAGCCTTGCTGTGGAAGAAGAATGGCGAGGGATAGACGCGGTCCATATAGGGCTTCTCGTCGTCCGTCACCACAGGAGCCAGTTGCTGCACGTCGCCTATCATCAGCAACTGCACGCCCCCAAAGGGACGACTGTTGCGTCGATAGCGCCTCAGCACGTCATCCACCGCGTCCAGCAGGTCGGCCCGCACCATGCTTATCTCGTCAATGATGAGCAGTTCCAACGTGCGGATAATGTCAATCTTTGACTTACGCAGTTGTTTCTTCTGGTCGCTCATCTGATATTCCGTCACCAGCTCCGGCACATCGGGCAGATAGGGACAGAAGGGCAGTTGAAAGAAACTGTGTATCGTCACCCCGCCCGCATTCACAGCAGCCACCCCCGTGGGGGCCAGCACCACGTTGCGTTTGTTGCAGTGCTCCACCACTCGGTGCAGAAAAGTAGTCTTCCCCGTCCCAGCTTTGCCGGTCAAGAAGAGCGATACGCCCGTCTCCATCACATATCTTTCAGCCAGTTCAACCTGCGGATTCATTTCCATAGCTCTCAAATTTAAAAATGCAAAGGTACAAAAAAAAAATGAATGCGCAAAAGCCTTTCTGGCACCATTGCGACCATGCATCTGCCTCTTGCTGCCGGACGGGGATTTTTGATAGTCCAAAGAGAGTCCGTGGGTGGGAAAACCATTGGTTCGCCCGGCTGGTCGGAGGAAGACTGACTTTCAGGCGTTTCTATTGTTTTATATTACTGAATTCCGAGTTTTGAATTCTAAGTGGGGCGGCTGTCACTCATGATACGCTATTCAGAACTCAATTTCTTCAGTTCGTACAATAAAATGGGTACAAAGAAAGTTATTAGGGCATGAACGTTGAAGAACTCCGCAACTATGCCCTCGGGTTAGGACCCGAGGTGGAAGAGAAATTTCCCTTCCAGCAGTTCGCCGCTGCCCGCGACGTGCTGGCTTTCTACACCCACGGCCACATGTTCCTCTTTTTTGACATCAACCACCTAGAGCAAGTCAACCTGAAAGCTCCTCCCGAGGAAATCGAATCGCTCAAGGAGCAGCACTCCTTCATCGGCAACCCCTATAACTGTTCGTCCAAATACTGGATTGGCGTGGATGCCACAGTCGCCCCGGCGCATCTGCTGCGTTCGCTCGTGGCAGCATCCTATGGCATTGTAGCCGCCGGGGGAAATAAAAGAAGGAGGGCCGCTCGCGCCTGCCCTCCTTCGGAAGTGTAGTCAATCAGTCTTTTCCTATCTGACCACGACCACCTTTTGGGCGGGGTGGTGACCGACGCGTACAAGGTATACGCCTGCTGCAGGCATGCGGTGACGTTTGCCCAGGGACCAGATTTCGCTGACAAGGATGCGGCCCGTCTGGTCAAAGATGGTCACTGTCTGCCCTTCAGCTCCATTGACAACGATGTCCAATCCCTCGAGGCTTATGCTGATGGCATCCGCCGGGCTTGGGTCGATACCGTTCGGACGGTTAGCGTCAAAGGTGGCAGAGAGCTGCACATCGGCGGTGGCCACAAAGGTGCGGACGCTGTCGGTGAGTCCGTCGCTCCAGCTGGCAAAATGATAGCCGGGATGAGAAATGGCAGTGAGGGTGACGGTGGCGCCATAGGCATAGGTGCCGCTGCCGGTCACAAAGCCCTGGTCGGGATTGGTGCTGGTGGCAGAAACGGTGACACTGTCTAGGGCGAAGTGGGCCACATAGGAGGCACTGCCCAGGACCACCAGGGTGCGGACGGGTTCGGTCAGGCCGTCGTTCCACATGACGAAATGGTGATGTTCGGCGGGGGTGGCGGTGAGGGTGACGGTGTCGCCATAGGGGTAGATGCCGCCGCCGCTGACGATGCCCATTGTTTCATCGGCGCTGGTGGCGCTGACGGTGTAGCTGTCGGCAGCAAAGATGGCCACAAGAGTCCTATCGCCACTGACATAAACGGTGCGGGGATTGGTGGTAAGGCTGTCGTCCCACATGACAAAATGGTAGTGCGGAGCAGCCGTGGCAGTAAGCTCTACATATTCGCCCAAAGGATAGACGCCGCTGCCGCTGACGGAGCCCATGGTGCTGTCGGAAGCGGTGGCACTGACACTATAGCGAAGGCGAAGGCTGAGGGTGGCCCAATTGGAGGAGTCGGAGGCGCCGCAGATGGATGCCACGCCAAAGGTGTGCAGGGCCAAGGGGTCGAGACCAGTGAATGTGTGGCTGTGGCCAAGGACGGTGTCGGTCTGACCGTCGACACTGACCAACCATGTGGTGGCCGAGCCTGCCCAGCTGAGTGTGGCAGCACTGTCGCCCACCACGGTTGCCTGAAGGCTGTCGGCCATGGCCACGGGAAGGTTCTGGCAGGTAACGCCCAGCATGTAACCGGCACGCACGGAGCTGCCGTCGGAGGTAAAGACCACTTTGAGGAAGCCGGTAGAGGAGGTGAAGTTAATGTCGGCCTCACCGCAGTAACGGCTGCTGTAGGCGCCGTCGGGGGTGTCGAAAAGGTAGACATAGTCGTAGTTGTTCTCGGTGCTGACGTGGCCGCTGATTCTATAGGTGGTGCAGCCGTCGGCGGGGAGGAACACCACGGTATCGCGGCGGTTGTTGCCATAGTTGGCATCGAGGCCCGCATGGTCCACCAGCACATAGCCGCAGGCGTTGAGGGTGTCGGTGCCGTCCATCACGAAGAGGCCTGTGGCGGCACTGACGGGTCCCACCCAAGGGCTGGAGGCGATGCCACAGTTGGTGCGCACATAGATGTCGTAAAGGCCATTGGGGAGCACCAGCTGGGCAGCCGTGTCGGAGATGTTTCCGACGAGGGTGAGGCTGTCGGTATCGGTGCCAGCAAGGCCATAGCCCACTTCGAAGGTGGCACCGCTGACGGTGCTGGTCCAAGTGATGTCGGCAGTGTCGCTACTGATGCTCACAGCCAGATTGTGTACAGGCTTGCAAAGGGGTGCCACGGTGACGGAAACGTTGTCGATATAGCTGCAGTAGCTGCTATAGCTGTTCTGTTGCCAATGGCGGAAGGCAATATACTGCGCCCCGACCGGAATGGTGGAGTCGAGGGTGAAGTCGTGCTGCACGTGGACATAGCTGGTGGTACGGGGAAGTACTTGTAATGGGAAGAATGTGGTGGTGTCGTCGGCATCGGTCATCACGCCCAGTTCCAACTGGCCATAGGAGGCAGAATTCTGGCGATAGTCGAAGTCGATTTGAAGGTTTTGCACGGCATCGCTCATGAGGGGCAGGGCGGCAAGGGCGGGCTTGGTGTTGCTGTAGCCACGCATGACCAGGAACTGGCTGCCGTTATAGCTGTAGGAGCTATTGGTGCTGACAAACACCTGCGGGGCGTTGGAGCCAGAAGTGCCGCCAGCGGGGTCGAGGACTGCCACTGTCCAGCAGGCTGGCAGCGCATAGCGCCCCCCGATGGGCAGATAATAGGAGGAGCTGTTGGTGGCACCTGCCACGCCGTTGAAGTTCTCGGCGTAGGGCAAGGGGGTGGTGTCGGCGCAGGTGGTGTGGCCGGTGCAGAGACGCGTCCAGGCAGTGTCGCCCACGGCGCAGACCGGAGTCACGGAGAGGATATAGTCGGTGTTGGGCAGCAGGCCGCCAAGGGTGTAGGGGTTAGCGGTGGCGGTGACATAGGTGAAGGGGTCGTAGGAGTGCCTCTTGTAGCCAATCTGATAGCCGATGGCCGCGCTATGGTCGGTCCAGCTCAGCGTGAGGCTGGAGGAAGTGGCGAGGCTGTCCACTGAATGCAGGTCGGAAACATTGAAGCAGGTGGGCACAATGTCTATCATCACATCGTCAACGAAGGCATACTGCGTTGCGCCGGTGGCACTGGCGCGGGTGAGGATGGCAATATGGGTGGCGGTGCCGCTATAGTTGGCAAAGACCACGTCCTTGTCCTCCCACTGGTCCAGACCGTTGACCACCACGGTGTCGTAGGGCTCAAAGGTGCTCAGGTCGTTGGCATTGGACATGGTGCCCACATAGAAGACTCCGTAGGCTTCGTTGGTCTTGAGGGCCTTAAAGGAGAGGACCAGCTGGCTGATGGCCGTGTCCATGGCTGGGAAGGCCAGGTAGCTGTAACAGCTGGCGGAGCCATAGAAGGAGAGGCAGCGGCTGCTGGTGGCCGTGGTGTGGGAGTTGGCAGGATAGGGATAGGCGGTGGAGTAGTTGGTGCCCTTGCGGTAGCAGGTGTTCATCACGGCGGAACTACCTGCGCCATAGCCCTCAAAGTCGTCGACGAAAGGCACTGGCACGGGGTCGCAGTCAGTGGTGATGCTGACGGTGCTCACCTCGCCGGTGTCGATGGCGGAGCAAAGGGGGGCCACACCGATAGTGTAGGCGGTGCTGCCGGCGAGGCCTGTGAGGGTGTAGGGATTGGTGCTCACCTCAAGGCTGGTGCTGCCGTAGCCAATGACCCAACTGGTGGCGTTGCCGTTCTCATGCCACGAGAGGGTGGCGCTGTTGTGGTCGAGGGCCTGGACCGTCAGGTCGCTCACCGGGCGGCAGGTGGGGATGGGGGCAAGGACAACGTTGTCCACATAAATCCAGCTATAGGTGGGCAGAGTGCCGCGCACAGGCATGTCGGCCGAGTCGATGGGCAGGTCCATCAGGGCCACATAGCGGCCACTGCCGCTGTAGTTCTCAAAATAGACCTGGGCGTGCATGACGGTGTTGAGGGTGGCAATGCTGACCGTGTCGACCGGCTCGAAGGTGGAGGTGTCGGTGGGGTCGGACATCACGCCCACTATCATGCGGCTGCAATAGCGGTCGGGATTGCTGCTGGTGCCGCTGTAGCTGCGCATGTCAAACTGCAGCATCAGGCCGCTAAGGTCGCCGTCATACGCGGGCAGGGCGGCATAGCTGTAGACACGCGTGGAATAGGAGGACGAGGGTCGGTAGGCATAGAAGTAGAGGCAGTTGGAACCGTCGATATTGGTGCTGCGATAGGTGTAGGGATAGTTGTAGGAACTGTAGTTGGTGCCTTTGTTCCAGCAGGGGCTGATGGCTTCGTCCGACCCCATGGCATAGCCGTTGAAGTCCTCAACATAGGGCAGGTCGGCGGCAGTCAGGGCCAGGCAGGGGGCCACGAAGTCGATGCTGACGGCACGGCTGGTGTCACCCGCGTCGCAGATGGTGCGGACAGTGACAGTGTACTCAGTGGAGGGGACGAGGCCGTTCAGATCAATGCCGGCCACGCTCACCACGGTGTCGGTGGTGCCGCCGACGGCAGGGCTGAAGGTGAGCGCCCATCCGCCCGCGGGACGGTCGGTCTGCCAGTTCAGGTGGGCGTAGTAGGGGCTGAGGCTGTCCACAGCCAAGCTGTCCGGTCGGGGACAGGGAATGGTGCCGAGGGTGTCGATGCTCAGTCGCAGATTGGTGCGGTAGAGGGTAGTGGTGGGGGTGTTGCGGGCGGCGCCGGCCAGGGTGCCGAAGCTGGAACTGTCGTCGCTCTGGAGATAGAGGGCGCGGCCGTCAGTGCTGGTATAGCGGTAGGTCTGGTTGGAGCTGTAGATGGTGCCCTGGCGGCAGGTGACCACCACGAGGTTGTCGGTGCCGTTGTAGTAGTAAGGGGTGTTGAGCACAAAGGGCTCCCACCCGGCAGTGCTGGTAAGGTAGCCGTAATCGTTGCTGTAGACCAGCTGAAGATTGTCCAGCGACTCCCATGAGGTGAGTTGTGTGGCAGAGGTAGTGCCCATGTATATCTTCAGGTGAGAGTAGGGCATGTTGCCGCCCGAGTTGGCCTCAAACCAAAGGGTGTCGACCACACCTGACCAGTAGTTGAGCTCAGACGCCGTGTAGAGCAACTCGGTGGTGCCGTGGTTGTAGTAGGTGCAGAAAGGGGTGAGGTTGGTACCCACCGTGCCGTTGCCCACGCTCACACGGGTGCTGCCGTGGGGGGCCGAGGGGTTGGGGTCGGCGACGGCGGTGGCCGTGGTCATGGTGAACATGCAGGTGGCACTCACCTCAATCACATCGCCGTCGGCCACCGGCTGGTTGCCGTAGGCGTTCATTGCCCAGCTGCCGTTGAGGTAGTAGCACCAGCCGTTAGTGGAGCTGCTGAGGGTGGTGGTGCCGTCGCTGTACTGCACGTTGCCCATGAGGCTGCTGGTGTAGCTGAACGTCAGCCGACTGTCGTGGGCAGCAATGGAATCCATCATGCCCAGGGCGGTGTTGGAACCATTCCAGCGCACGCCCCACACGTAGGCGGTTTCGGTGCCGCTGTCGTCCCAGGCAATGATCACCGTGCCCTCGTTGGAGCCGGTGCCGCACCAGAACTCGATGTCGTCGGTCGAGAAAGAAATACCCTTGGAACCCTGCTGCATCGTCCTGTAGATGCCCTGGCCAGCCTGCTGCGGGTTTCCGTACAGCCTGTTGTTGTCCTGGCCCTGAGCGTGCAGACCTGCTGCCATCAGCAGACCCGCACATAGCGTTGTTAGTTTTTTGAGCATAGTTTTAGAAACTATTTTAAATTAATTGTTTTGTGCCGCCCGACTCATGTGGGCGACGGGTTAATAAATAGCTCTCTACAGAAACTCAAGGGGGAGGGAAATGTGCGCGCGAAAAAAAGTGAACAACCTGTGGCACCTGCCACACCCAGAATTCGGCCTATTAGAACTCCTCTGTCACCCATCGCCACACACACACAACTCTTTGCCTCGCCTTTCCTCGAAAGCGTTCAACAAATCTTTCAACTTGGCAGGTCTTCTGACTTTGCTCCCCTCCTCCCCTGCCTTCCCATGCGGCTATTGCACCGCACAGTGGACTCCTTATGGGGGATTCGGGCTGTTTTTTGAGCTTACAGCAGCGGGACTGTTCGGGATTTTCACCCGATTCCCTTTTAACGCCGTAGACAGCAGTCAGCTTAGCCTCAGCCAACTAACCGCCACCCTTGGCGACCAAATTGAGATGCAAAGATAGCAAAAATATTTAATACGCAAAAAGAATTATACTTTTCTCCGGACATATTCGACCCATAAATATTTATCGCACTACCTCGTTGCCCCCCATCCACACCCATCGCCTGCCGACCGCCCTGGCCGCCACACACCCCCAGGCCGCCACAAAAAAAACGGCCCCAGACCTTGGGGCCGCCGCTCGGCATTATGGATGATATGAGACAAAATAATAATATAAGGAAACTAATGCCGCATTTCTCTCTTTCTCGTTGGGTGGGTGCTGACCTTTTGAGCCCTGTCGCAGCCCCCTCCGCACCGGAGGGGGACCGTATGATAGTAGCAATAAAACAATTTATTTAACCAATAATTAACCAAACACTCAGCACTCCAGGGGAACAGCAATCTCCTGTTCCTCAATAATACTTTGAAACACTTGGGGACAAAGTGAAGATGCGAATCGGCACAATGGGGACGGGCACTGTTCCGCCTTGCTTGACCTTGACGCTTTTTCTATGCTTCTTCCTCGAGAGCTTCAAAAAAAATTGACTTGGCAGGTATTCTGACTTGCTCCCCGCGGGGCCCGTCTTCCCATGTGCCTTGCCGACACACAGTGACTTTCTTTTCCTTTTCTGGGCTGCGGTTTGTTTTGGAGCTCACAGCAGCGGGACTGTTCAGGACTTTCACCTAATTCCCTTTTAACAGCCAAAAAACTAGATTTCATTTGTCTACAGCAAACAAACCTCGTTTTTTGGATGACCAAATCGGGTGCAAAAATACGAAGTTTTTTCCAATACACAATCTCTTCAGTCATATTTAACACAGATTAACGGTGCAATTCCTAATTGATAACCATTCAGCACCATGTATTCTGAGGCCCATAATCCCAATAGCGTCCCATGCGGCGTGTCTGGAACACGCCGCATGGGACTGGCCGGATGGTAACTTTAATTGGTGGTTCTGTGTCTGGCGGCTGGCTGCCCACCCTGTGCCGTTGGATTTCTGAGTAGTTGAACGAAGTTTTTTTGCCCAAATGAAAAACCTTTTGTATCTTTGCACCCGTAATCGAAACTAGGTCGAACCTTCTAACGCCGTGTACGTCAGAAGAATGCACTGTCCTCCGAGTTTCATTTTATAGGTAAAAAAATAAATGTAACTCAAAAAAATGAATTGGTTTACTGATTTATTCACGCAACCGAGCGTTGCCAACTCCGTGCTGATACTGTCGCTGGTGATAGCGGCGGGCATGGCACTTCAACTTATCCGCTTTCGCGGCATCTCTCTGGGCGTAACCTGGATTCTTTTCGTGGGCATCCTGCTGGGACAGCTGGGCATAGGCATTGACCCGCACGTGTCTCATTTCGCCAAAGAGTTTGGCCTCATCCTCTTTATCTATTCCATTGGTCTGGAGGTAGGTCCGGGTTTTTTCCACTCGCTGAAGTCGGGCGGCGTCCGTCTGAACCTGCTGGCCGTGTTGGCCATAGTGCTGGGATGCCTGCTGACCGTGCTGTTCATCAAAGTGAGCGGCGAGCCTACCGAGGCCATGATTGGTGCCCTTTATGGTGCTGTGACCAACACCCCTGGTCTTGGTGCCGCACAGCAGACTTTCTCCGACATCCACGAGGGCGTCAGCAATCCCATGTTTGCACAGGGCTATGCCGTGGCCTATCCCCTCGGCGTGCTGGGCATCATCATGAGCATAGTGGTGCTGCGTTCTATCTTCCTGAAACAGGGGAAGGACGAGGACGCACTCTTCCAACAGAACGCCCCGTTCAACGGTTTGATGCTTATCCGCAAAATGACCGAACGCCTGCAGACCCACGACGACAAGCGCGCCGCCAAAGACCAAGCCAAGATTGAGGCCAAGAAGTCCCGCGCCTCGCGTATTGCGGCCCAGAACCGCTTGAACGAACGCGACAACAAGCCCCATCTGTTCTATATCTTCATTGGCATCGCCCTAGGTGTCATCCTCGGCATGGTGCCCATCTATTTCCCCGGCATACCCGTGGCCGTAAGGCTGGGTCTGGCCGGTGGCCCGTTGATTGTTTCCATCATCATCTCCTATATTGGTCCCGACCTGCGGTTCCCCACCCATACCACCAAGTCGGCCAACCTGATGCTGCGCGAGACGGGCATCAGCCTCTTCATGGCCTCGGTGGGTCTCGGTGCTGGCGACGGGTTCATACAGACCATTGCGGGCGGTGGCTACATGTGGGTCATCTATGGTTTCCTCATCACCATCATCCCCTGCTTCATAGTGGGGCTCATCGGCCGTTACTGCTTCAACCTGAGCATTTATTCGGTGGCCGGCCTCATCGCCGGTTCGCATACCGACCCTCCTGCCCTGGCCTTCAGCAACACCCTCTGCCCCAACAATGAGAGCTCGGTAGCCTACACCACTGTCTATCCCCTAACCATGTTCCTGCGCATTCTGGCGGCACAGGTGCTGGTCATCTTACTCTAGAGCTTCATTTTCCAATCCATACTACAACGCCCGCACCATTCCGGTGCGGGCGTTTACCGTTATACAAAGCAGGCGGCAGCCACTTTAACCCGAGTGGCTGCCGCCTCAATTATTGTCTGACGGGAATTAACTGATAGGCACTTTGCGGTCGATGTTGAAAGACATGGGCGAGACCTTGAGCACGGGCGGACACTGCATACGTTTCCACTCGTTTTGACGCACCTTGCGCAGCACCATAGCCACCACTTCGGGGTCATAGCCTTCCTCTACAATCTCGTCGAAACACATTTGTTCCTCTATATGGAGGTTCAAAATAGCGTCCAGCAGGGGGTACTCGGGCAGCGAGTCGGAGTCCTTCTGTCCGGGGCGCAACTCGGCCGACGGGGCCTTGGTGATGGTGTTCTGGGGGATGATTTCGCCGTTGCGGTTGATGTATTCGGCCAGTTCGTAGACCTCGGTCTTGTAGAGGTCGCCGATAACGCTGATGCCACCGTTGCAGTCGCCGTAGAGAGTGCCGTAGCCCATGGCGTCCTCCGACTTGTTGGAGGTGTTCAGCATGACGGCACCGAACTTGTTGGCATAGGCCATGACGATGGTGCCGCGGATGCGTGCCTGTAGGTTCTCCTCGGTCACGTCCTCGGGACGGTCGCCAAAGAGGGGCCGCAGGCTCTCGCGCAGGGTGTCGAACATGGGCTTGATGGGCACGATGTCGTAGGCCACGCCCAGATTATTGGCCAAGTCTACGGCATCCTTGACCGAATGGTCGGTAGAATACTGCGAGGGCATCAGGATGCCATGAACGTTTTCGGGGCCCAGGGCCTGGGCCGCCAAGGCGCACACCATGGCGCTGTCCATGCCACCGCTGAGGCCAACCACGCAACGCTGCATGCCGTTCTTGCGGAAATAGTCGCGCAGGCCCATGATGAGGGCCTTGTAGACCAGTTCCACCGCCTCGGGTTTGGGGTCGTCGCATTCGTCAAGCAGTTGCAAGTCCACGGTCTGGGCATGCTGCTCGAAGTAGGGGAACTGGCACAGCACCGATCCTGCAGCGTTCAGCGCCATGCTGCCGCCCGCAAAGAGGAAACTGCCCTCGCCGCCAATGCGGTTGACAAAGACCAACGAGGCGTTGAGGTTCTCCACTATCTTGTGCATACGGTAGCGGATGCGGTAGGGTTTGTTGTAGTCAAACACGTTGCACCCGCAGCAAACCACCATGTCGGGCTGCTCCAAGTGCGACTTGGAAAGCTCCTTCAAGTCTTCGTAGAAGCCAATGGCGATGGACTGTTCCTGATACTGTATCACCTGCACCCCCTCGCCACGCACAAAGTATTTTTGCTCGTCGGGGGCCAGATATTTTTTGGTGATGATGCCGCGGATGGCGCAGTTCTGCACAAAGACAATGGCGTTGCACAGGCCTTTGTCCTGAATCTGCAGCGGCATGCCCACCAGGAAGGCGCGGTGTTCCGACCGCTGGATGAGTTCCTGCAGGCAGGCCTGGGCCCGTTTTTGCAGGTCGGTGTAGGCCACCGAGCCAAACAGGGGCGACCCGCACAGCGTGCAGGCCGGAAAGACTGTCAGCAATGCCTCCTTACTTTCGGGGGCCTCCAGTTCTTCAAGTATCCATTTCAGGTTTTCTTCTGGATTGTTAGTGACGATGTCGTGTTGTACAATATGGATATTCATAGTCGTGTTTTTAGCGGGTCGAGGGCCGCACCAGAGCCATGTCTCGGCACGACAACCTCGAAACAATCAGTCATTTATTCTTTTTATGCCATCATATAGCAAATGCAAAAATACAAAAAAAAATCGAATCCCTCAACATTCTATATTCTAATTTCTGAATTCCGGGTGACACGACCTCTCCTCCACTATTCACTATCGAATATTAAACATAACCGACTCCCTATCCGGCCGCTCTCATTGCGGCAGGGAAGCGATGGGCAAGCGTGGGGGAAGTGGTGGCACAGCGACGGCGAGGCAAAAGAAAAAAACCCCGTCTCACGACAGGGTCAAATTGTATCCAAAAAAAAATATTAAAAATTAAAAGCAGTAACGGAGGCTGAGGGCAGCGTCCCATCCCAGATTAGAATTCAACACTGGGCAATTATCAGGCATGATGAAGTTGTACATCGGACGGACATCCAAAGAAATCATCAGAGGGATGCTGAACTTATATTCGACACCAATCTGACCGCCAACTGCCAGACCAAAACCATGGTTGGAGCAGTAGCCCAACTGTGCGCCGGGACCCACATACCAGTTCCAGCCGCCGGAGATATTCCAGCACCACTGGTAGATGCCACTTAAGTGGAAATAGTTGTCCTTAGAATTGTTGGAAAGACCCAAATCCAGTTCCAAACGGTTGCCGCCAAGTCCTTTCTGGAAAGAGACTTCAGCACCATAGCCACTGCCGCCGCCAAAACGGAGACCAATAGCGTTGTCTTGAGCATTTGCTGCGAAACCCATGGCTACCACAGCAGCCAAAACTAAAAAGAATTTCTTCATAATAAATGTTGTTGTTTTTAATTAATTATTAAGTTGTTATCAATTCAATTCTTCCTCATGGAGGCTCAAATAATAAATGCAAAGATACTCAAAAAAAATGAATCTTTGGATAAAAATCAAACTTTTAACAGATAACGATTAGTGAAAAGTGATCAGTGGTTTGACAAATGATTTGTCGACTTACTTTTCACTTTTCACTAATTCACCAACAATCAACTAACTGATTGGGACTTTTAGAAGTCCACCTCGGTGTCGTAGTAGCAGCACTTGAGCAGGCGTTCCATCTCCTCCTGATTGGGCTGGCGGGGGTTGGAGCCCGTGCAGGCATCGCCGATGGCGTTGGTGGCTATCTGGGGCAGGCGCTCCAAGAAGACGTTCTCGGGCACAAAACCTTGCTCGCAGGGGTAGCTGTCGGCACCATAATTCTTGATGCAGTGGGGTATGCGCAGGTCGTCGTTCATGCCGCGCAGGTGCTTGATGAGCAGTTGCACTTTCTCCTGATCATTGGCACCGCCCAGCTCCATGAAGTCGGCAATCTGGCCATAGCGTTTCAGGGCTTCGGGGTCTTTGGCGTTGTAGGCGATGACCTTGGGCAGGTACATGGCGTTGGCAGCGCCGTGGATGATGTGGGCACCATAGTCGGCAAAGACGGCACCAGTCTTATGGGCCATGGAGTGGACAATGCCCAGCAGAGCGTTGGAGAAGGCCATGCCAGCCAGACACTGTGCGTTGTGCATGCTGTGGCGTTTGGCCATGTCGCCGTTATAGGAGGGCACCAGGTCGTGCTGAATCATCTTGATGGCATGGAGTGCCAACGGGTCGGTATAGTCGCAGTGGGCGGTGGAGACGTATGCCTCGATGCCGTGGGTGATGGCATCCATGCCGGTGTGGGCCACCAGTTTCTGGGGCATGGTCTCGGCCAGGGCGGGGTCGACGATGGCCACGTCGGGCGTAATCTGGAAGTCGGCAATGGGGTATTTAATGCCCTTCTGATAGTCGGTGATGATGGAGAAGGCGGTCACCTCGGTAGCGGTGCCGGAAGTGGAGCTGATGGCGCAGAAATGGGCTTTGTGGCGCAATTCGGGAATGCCGAACACGACACACATCTGCTCAAAGGTGATGTCGGGGTACTCGTACTTAATCCACATGGCCTTGGCCGCGTCGATGGGCGAGCCGCCACCGACGGCCACAATCCAGTCGGGCTGGAAGTCCATCATGGCCTTGGCACCACGCATGACGGTGTCCACAGAGGGGTCGGGCTCAATGCCTTCAAAGAGCTGCACTTCCATGCCGGCCTCCTTCAGGTTGGCGGCAATCTTGTCGAGGAAGCCGAACCGCTTCATCGAGCCGCCGCCAACGCAGACCATTGCTCTTTTACCTTTGAAACCTTTCAGGGCATCGATGGCCCCTTCACCATGATAAACATCTCTGGGCAAACAAAATCTTTGCATAATATATTGTATTGTTTATTATCCCCCGGCTTGTGGGATTGTTCATTAAACATATCTCGAAAAAAACGAAGCCGCAATCATTTGGGAGCCTCAGTGTTTTTTTTGGACCTGCCTCAGCAAACCCAATACAGAGCATAAAACACTATCAACCACGCCAAAAAATCCATTTTTTCCGTGAGCATAAAAGCTCATTAGCGGCCACAAAGATAGCAAAAAAAAATGCAATACGCAAAAAAATGTCGCCGTAGTTCACAAAGACAACAAGGATGGCCTGACCGACATAATCAGTCAGGGTGGCGGAATGTTGTTCCAGCCGCCGCCCACCTCCCGGCTACTGTCAAAGACGCGCTCCTTCCGCGTGGCGAAATCGGTCCAATACTCTCCAGTGTCAGAAAAAACAAGCGCAGTCATATTATAAACATCAATTGCTTAATTAACACCATATTATCAAATCCCCTACTTCAGAAATTCGGTGAAAATCCGAAGTAGCACTTCCGATTTTCGGTGTAATGGACAAATTTTAGGCTGTTTTAGAGACGATGCACGCTAATGGACAAATTTTAGGCTGTTTTTTCTTGTCAAATTATGCCATGTCGTGAAATGATTGTATCTTTGCACCCGAAAACCGAACTTTGCATAACGGTCGTCTGGCAGATAAATGGGTTCTGTCTGTCTGATGAAACCCTAAAATAGTAAATAGATGGAACCCACCGTTATTATAGTAGGGAAAAGAATGGAGTGCATGAATGAATACTCGACTCCGGGTGGGCAAAAGTCTTTCAATTTTTACTATACAACACACACTTTCTGATGGAAAGAATAAAAAAAGGTTCGGATGTAGTTTTTTGACAGTTTATTTCGTTATTACAGTAAAGAATCCACAATGATTACAGAACGCCCAGTGGGGCGGAAACTTTTTAATGATTGATGAATAATATAGATATATAATAGTAAACTGATTATGAGAAAAAGTAAATTCAAACTAAGGTGGATGCCACTATGGATGGCATTGCTGATGTTCTGTGGGCAGGTCGAAGCCCAGTGCCCTCCGGGCGAGTCGGCCTGCCTGGTGACTGTCGTGTGCGGCGACATGTTCGGCGACGGCTGGAACGGGGGATCGCTCCAGGTGTGGCAGGACACGGTGCTGCGCGGCACGGTATCGCTCTCGTCGGGTTACGAGGGTAGCTATAATGTGCCTGTATGCACGGGAGACACCATGCGCTTCGTGTGGATTGCCGGCCCGCTGGACTACGAAATTTCCTTTAGCATTATCAATGGCGACGGGAGCGAGATTGCCTCGGTGATGCCGGGTGGCGTGACCAGCGGCACGGTGGTGGCAGAGGGGTTCCCTGCGTGCCCCAGTTGTGTGCACCCTATTGGCCTAACCTGCCAGCCCGACAGCACTTATGCCATGGTGACCTGGACGCCGGTGGGCGACGAGTCGTACTGGCTGGTCTATCTGAACGGCGCGATGGTGGCAACGACAAACGTGCCCAGCTACTATTTCGCCGGACTCTCAATGAACAACGACTACACGGTGGGCGTGCGCGCGCTGTGCGGCTCGGGCGACACGTCGGACGTGACGGAGAGTAGTTTCCGCACCTCGTGTCCGCCCATGCAGCTGCCCTACTACAACACTTTCGACCGCGAGGCTCTCGGCGAGTTGCCCGCGTGCTGGAATGCTATCACCACTTTCGGCAGCTATCCGCAGGTGTTGGACGAGGAGGCTTACTCCGACTCGCTGGACCTGGTCTTCGGCGCCGCGGGTTGGAACATCGTGACCACTCCCTTGGTGCCGGTGCCGGGCAACGAAATCATTGTGAACTTCCGTGCCAAGCTGGAGAACGGCGTGGACTTGGGCGGTTTCTATCTGTTTGCCGCCCGCCTACGGGTGGGCGTTATGACCGACCTCCACGACACTTCCACCTTCATACCGATGGTGGACGTGCGCACGATGGACAATGTCTGGCGCGACTATGAGTTCAGCACTGCCAACCTCGACCCCACGGCCTCCTACTATGTGGCCTTCTTCTTCAAGGGCACCGATGTGATGATGGGCAACGGCTTTGTGGACGACCTGAGCATTACGCACGACAACGGCTGCCGCCGACCCGAGCGGGTCGATGTGGACAGCGTGGGCTCACGCTGGGCACGCCTCTCATGGCCTTCGGCAGGCGATTCGGCACAGGGCTACTATGTCTATTACTCGCGCGAGAACAACGCTTTTGGTGCCACTTTCTACGACATGGTGGGCGACACCACGGTGGTGCTGCGCGGCCTGGACCAGGGCACTACCTATTATGCCTGGGTGCGGTCGGCATGCGACCAGGACACTTCGAGCTACAAGGCTTCTGCCCCCTTCACCACGGCCATGACCTGCGCCCGCGTGACGGATGTGCGGCTGGAGAACGTCCATTACACTGCGGCCCTGCTCGGCTGGCAGTACGACAACCTCAACGGCAGCCCCGCCCAGGGGGCATGGGTGCGGCTGTATGACCAAGAGAGTCCCACCATTGCGATGTTTGACACCCTGGTGAATACCAGCAGTGTGGTGCTGACCGGTCTGACCCCTGGCCACAGCTACACGGCCTACATCAACAGCATATGCCTGACCGACGACCAGAACGACACGGCCAACAGCGCGACCTACACCTTCATGACCAACTCATGCAGCGAGGTGGCGGGCGACGGCAGCACGGCCAGTTCGGTCTATTTCGTCAACACAAACCTCAACTGCAGCTATGCCCAGACTTTATACCGCACAAGCGAAATGCCAAACATCGACACCATCCGGGGCATTGCCTACCGCACTTCGACGGGTGTGAACGAACCGCTAGGAATCACTCTTTACATGGGCAACACCGCCCTGAACAGCCTGAGCGGGACGAGTTATGTTCCACTGAGCGGGCTGACAGCCATGGCGACGGACTATGTGATCAACCCTGGCGAGGCAGGATGGCAAATCATTCGTTTCGACACTCCCTTTGTGCGCGACACGCTGAGCAACCTAGTGGTGGCGGTGAACCACAGCAGTTCGCAGTTCTCCCTGAGTCCGGCCGAATGGTGCTACCACACGACCCCCTATGACGCCACGGTGATGTGGTACAGCTTTGCCCCCATCTCGCCGGCCAACCCCGGTTCCATGTTCGGCTCCACGGTACTGCAAGGGGCTGTGGATGTTCGTTTCTTGGCCGACTGCCAAGTGTCCGACTGCCTGGCCCCGATGGTGGTGGATGTGGAAGCCGACTCTACCAGCCTTACGCTCACTTGGATAGAAGAGGGGCTGCCCGCCACGGGCTATCTGGTGCAGTATCGCCCCCTCACTGCCTCAACCTACATCTCGGCTGGCAGCACCACCGGTACCAGTCACACCATTGCCGGCCTTAGCCCCGCCACTCACTATGCGATTCGCGTGGGAGCCCTGTGCCAGGGTGACACCCTCTGGGAGGAGACTAATGCCGTGACGAACTGCGGCCGGGTACAAGTGCCCTATACAGAGAATTTCGACAGCTATGCCAACGGGGTGATGCCTCCCTGCTGGAACTACAGCCGTGGGGTGGTGGACCACCGCTTCGGCGGCCTCTACTGGCAGCCCACCAGCGGCATTCGCGCCGCCGTGCTGCCCGAATTTGAATATCCTGTCAACCGCCTCGAAATCAACCTGCGGGCCCTCATGAGCCCCATTGGCGAGGGCGAAGGCATCATGGTGGGCGTGACTGACGATGGCGGCACCTTCATCGACTGGCTGGACACCCTCACCGACGAGCAGCAGTCGCTTTCGCGCTACGTATGGCTGAGATATGACTTAAGAGACTACAGTGGCTATGGCAACCACATTGTTTTGGCCCATAAGGCGGTGGGACTGGAAGCCGTGGTGGACGACATCACGGTGGGTGAAGCCGTGGGCTGCCTGCCAGCCACCCAAATAGTGGCCCACAACCTCCTGAATGCCTCCAATATAGTGGTCAGCTGGAACAATCCCAGCCATGCCAGCCGTTGGCAGTTGGCCTGGGACACCGTGGGCACCAACGTGTCTATGGCCACTGGCAACGCCGTGGTGACCGACACCTTCTACTCCCTGCCCCCACTGACCACAGGCGGGAAGTACACGATATATGTGAAAACCCTGTGCGACATGGGTGAGAGTGCTTGGCGCTCGTTGGACTTTGCGGCAGGCAGCGTAGTGATGCCCTTTGTGGGCTCCGACACCGTGACGGGATGCGGACTGATAGTCTACGACCACGGCGGAATGCAGCACGACTACAACCACATGGCCAACTCAACCCTCGTCATCCGTCCCACCGACAGCACCCATGCCTTGCAGATAGTGGGCGGCACCGTGGACCTCTGCCCATGGGGCGGCGACACCCTGCGCATCTATGAGGGCGAAGGCACTAGCGGCACCCTCCTCTACTCGGTCAGTTCCACCTACGGCCCCGAGTCTCTGGGTGTGGCCCTGACCTCAGAGACAGGAGCCTTGACCATTCAGTTTGTGGCGCATAGCGGCTTGTCCGCAAGCGGCTACGAGCTGTTCACCGCCTGTGTGGGGGCCTCGCCTTGCCAGCGGCCCCGCAACGTGACGGTCAATGTCACCTCGCCCACATCGGCCACCGTGTCGTGGACGGGTTCGGCGTTGGACTATGAGGTGACCTACCGCCCCGTGGGCACCGCCCCCTGGCAGCGCATCAACGCCAATGCCAGCCCCCTGACACTGACAGGTCTGGCCTCGGGCACCCGCTATGAACTGTTTGTGAACGGCTACTGCGCCGGCGGGCAACCGTCACCGGCCAGCACCCAGGTGAACTTCACCACGCTTTGCGATGCCTACACCGTCGAGGCAGGCGCACCCATCGAAGAGAGTTTTGAATCGGCCGAATTCCCCGCCATCTGTTTCACAGTACTCAAAGCCCCGGGCAACCCCAACCGTATGAGCCACAGCACCGACAGGGCCTACGCCGGCAGTGCCAGTTTCTGTTTCAGTTCCTACAACCGCACGGGCGACTACAACCAGTATCTCATCTCTCCCATGCTCAACTCGGCCGACAGCCTCACCTTCCGCTTCCGCTACAGCGACATGATGTATGGACAGGAAAAGATGCGGGTGGGCTACTCCGTCACCGGCAACAGCCCCGAAGACTTTGTCTGGACCGACACCCTGACCACCAACGGCATCACCTGGAAACTCTTCAGCGGCGACTTCCCCTCCTCAACCAAGTTCCTGGCCATCAACTACTGCTCCGACTGGCGATACTATGCCTTCGTGGATAGCCTACGTATAGGCGTGGTGGCCAGTGCCGACTGCCAGGCTCCCATCATTGCCAACCTGAGCGAGGAGAACGACCGCATCGTGGTGGACTTCATTGCCGAAGGAACCGTGGAAGCCTATATCACCGACCAGGCCTGGAACGACAACGTGATTGGCGTGACCGCCAGCGGCACCCAACACATCTTCAGCGGATTGCAGCCCAATACCGTGTACACCATAGGTCTGCGAAACCATTGCGCCAGCGGCATCAACTCGCACTGGACCACCCAGCAAGTGGTGACCGCCTCGGAGGGCTGCCCCGCCCCCACCGACTTTGCTCTTGACCAGGAGGGCTACACCTCGGCCACCTTCAGCTGGAGCGGCAACGGCAGCGCGTGGGAAATCAACGTCTTCAACCTCGCCTACAACCGCAGTTTCACCGTCACCCAAAGCCCCTTCACGGTGGAAGGACTCGACCCTGACGTCACCTACCGAGCCAAGATACGCAGCCTGTGTGACGGAATGCCCGGCAACTGGAGCCAAAACATCATCACCTTCACCACCATGTCGTGTGAGCCCGTCTGGGATGTAGAAAGCGAAATATTGGACCAAGAGAGAGGCGTGGCGATGATTCGGTGGCAGGGACAGGGCGGCCCCTATCAGCTTCAGTACGGCCTCCAGCACTTCGACACCGACGGCGGAACCACCGTTGATGGCATCACCGACAACTTCTACCGCATCGAAGGGCTGAACCCCGAAGAGGAATACGATGTCTATGTGCGGACACAATGCGCCGAAAACTCCTTCAGCATCTGGAGCGATCGGTGTAAGATAACATTTAACGCAACGGCAATCGACAGAGCACAGGAAGGTCTAAGCGCCCGTCTGTACCCCAACCCTGCCAAAGAGTCTGCCACACTCACCCTCGCAGGTGTCAACGACCACCTGACAGTGCAGGTCATGGACATGGCCGGACGCACAGTCATGCAACTGCCAGCTCAGTGTCACGAAGGCTGCAACATACAGTTGCAACTGAAAGGCCTGCGACAAGGCATGTACTTTGTGCAGATTTCTGGCTCGAAGGTTCACATTGTCAAGAAACTGATTGTGCGGTAGGACCGTCTTTCTCTTACCTTTATACTTTGGAGGGTGTCTAAAAAGGCACCCTCCTTTATTTTTACCCCAAATCAGTCACTATGCTTATACCGGAAATGCTGATATGGCATTAAAGAGACTTAATCAGTAGACGGCGTAATGACCGATTTGGGCTAAATGTAGTTTACGCTAAGGACTGGGGCACCGGTCACCGCATAAGATAATATGTAGAAAACAAAAAAGGCGGTCACCAGACCACCTTATTGTACCCCGGGAGGGACTTGAACCCTCACTTGAAACGTCCCTATTTTTCGATTTGTAAGGCATTGGAGGCGAATGGTTTATATTTTAAAAATTGACGATTTTTTGGGTTTTTTGACGCGGTATTGTCGCAATTGGGGGACGTGAACCGCTTTTGTTATAAATAGTTACAAAGAATTGACGTTGTGAAAATTGCGGCGATAAGGGACATGAACCACCTGTTTTTATATGTTAAAAATGGAGTAGGGTTTCCGTGGTAATATATTTATTATTTTTTTTTGTGTACTTTTGCAACATGGGAAATGTAATTGTTTTATTATATGACTATTTCAAACTCAACGGATTAAAACATTTTATTCGTTCTATGTTGATACCTCTATTCCTATCTGCAACTGCTTTTTTCATTCTTCGCTATGGTGGTGTTTCTGTCCTGAAAAAGGTTCTCACCTTCATGGGTACTTCCAGCAACATACTCGGTATTCTACTTGGCTTCCTAATTGCCGTTCTTGCGCTCTTGGTGTCTTCGAACAATGAGAACATTAACAGGACAAAGAAGACTCCGATAGAAGTAACGTCACTTGGCAAAGAAAAGTCGCTTTTCGACCTTCTTGTGGCCGACATCACCTGGACCACTTTCTGCACAGCTTTCGGGCTTCTTTTGTCCCTCATTGCTTTGCTCTTTGACTATAAAACCATCTTTTCTTCATACGCCATTGTACTTGTCCTGGTAATGGTATTGACCTACTGCATCTGCCAGACAATCGAAGTGGCCCTACATCTGTATCTCGTGCTTAAGGCAAAACAAGACTGAGCCGTCTACATGGCCGCATAATCCAACAGCAGGCTAAACATATCCCTACTATTCAACTCACCAGTTCCGTCCGGTCCATCGTACTTCTCAACCTTATCTGACGATATGCGGAACAATTTCTGCATATCTACGACCATTTCGTGGTCATCCTCGTCATATCCCTTCACAAAGACATTGGTTATGCTGTCTTCGTTATCTCCATGCATGTGATTGGCAGCATCCATAGCCATCTCTTCAATATTCTTCTTTCTCTTTGCTTTGACAGAGACCTTGACGTTATTCTCGACATGAATAATGTCTTTACTGAATGAAGAAAACTTGTCAGTCAGTATTTTCTTATCAAAGCTCACCTCTATAGCGGAAGCTCTTTTCATCCGTTGCATTTCTGTGAAAAAGCTGTTGCACATTTGAACATCCACTCTGATGGCCGAAGAGGTTTCGTCTGGGTACATCTCTCTGAAAAACTAGGTAAGGTAATTCTTGAAACTATTGGAATTGAAACGGGAACTAGTTCTCTGTAAAATCAGCGAAACCAGAGGTCTCTCGTTCAGTTCGATTTTTAGAGCGAAATAAACGCGGTCTTTGTCACCCTCCTTCATGCTTCTTGGATTGTCTCTTTCGGTTAGTTCCTCAGTGTCTATAATTGGTGGCCTGTAGTCTCTTTTGGCTACGGCAAAAATACCATAATACACTAGGTACCTTTCGTACTCTTTTATGTTTAGAACCTCTAAGAAACAAATCTTGTTGTTCTTTAAGTTGAACTTGCGGTCTTTCTTATCCTTGTAGGATATAAATTCGAGCAAATCGCCGACCTCGACAAATGGTGCTTCTTCTTTAACCTTATCCTTAATGGTTGTCTTAACCAAACTATAGTGCTGAAAATTGACTTGTGTTTTACTCATTGTTGATTTTCCTCTTTTAGTACAACGGCTGCCAAAGAAATAATGGTTGATTTAGAATTGCTAGACATAATCTTTATATTTTTATTATTAACAATTATTTTTCTGTGGCTAAATGCTCTATTGTGCGGGATAGGGACTTGATTGTTTCCTGTTGGCTGGTGAGGAGGGCTAGCAGTTCGGCGGGTGCCTGGATTGACATGTCGCCATTGCTGGCATTAGCTTGGGGTGCAGAGGCCACAGCCATGTTTTTTAGGTTGTTTTTCCGGAGCATTTCGCCTTTTTCGAGCAAAAGCCAATCAGCAGAAAGCTCAGGAAATATAATCAAAATTTCGCTTATTTTTGCTGAAGAAAGACTACTTTCCATACTTTTTCCACCAAAATTTGATTGAGGGACGGATATTTTTTTATAAAAATCCCCCTTTGGTATTCCTTGATGTTCAGCAAATTGTAATAATCTTAATTTAATTTCATCAATTTTTCGTTCTTTTTTATCTTGCATAATTGAAATTTTTATTATTTTTGCACCACAAAACGAATACAAAACGAATACAAATATACAACAAAAAACACAAATACGGAAAAATAATACACTATGGAAGACAATAAAACAATAAACCGAGCAACTGACATCCGGATGGCAGCAGTGCTTACCTCTTTGGCATCCGACCTAATAATCCATCATTCCGACAATGACATGGAAAGCACTTGGGGAAACCTCAATCCCGAACAGGATAAGCTGCGCACAGCCTTTAGAACGGTTTCACAGGCAAAAATGGAGTTAGAAAAGTACATCCATGAATACCAACCCGGCCTGGACATCAGGCCTTTGGTGTCACAGGTAAAAGAAGCCTTAAAGCCGTATTTTGATGTAAAAAGACAGGAAGGAGGTGCAGCATGATTTTCTTCTGCATCGACCGTCGCGGCATCATCGTGCCCACCACTGTGCCAGGTACCTGCTACGAGCTGGACACTGATGGCACCATGAGCGAAGATCTTGTTCGCAGCTCTATGGCCATGTACACCTTTGTGACCGATGAGTTCAAGAGGCTCCAAGATTTCATCAGTCAGCTCGACAGCCGCCTGCTGCGCCTGGAACAGGCCGAAGCCCTGCGCCGCGAGTCGGGCTGGAGGCTATACATGCCCACAGATCTGAGCGATTAAACTAAAATATAACAAACAAACAGAAAGGAAGAAAAAATGAACAAAAACACGAAAAACCCTCTAGAGGAAAAAACCGAAAACATCAGCGAATCCCGCCCCTCACGCTACGAAGCCTTGGAAGGAGGTGAGCAATGAAGTATTTTATTGACAAAGTGAACACCTGGAGCCCTGCCAACCGTAAATGCAAGGAGTTGCAGTCGTTCGTCACCGAATTCCGGCAGACGCTTATCCCCGACGATGCCGCTGTAGAGGAACTCATGAAGGAGATCCAACAGAAGGTGGACGAACTGAACAAGACATACCCGCGCACAAAGCGTCTCGAAGTAAGAAAGGATGGCAACTTCGTGGCTTGTTACAACGATGAGCGCAAGGTTGACGACCAATATGTGTTCACGTTCCATATCGAGAAGGTAAGACAGACCTACAAGACCCTCGAAATGATGGTAGATTCGAAAGGGGGTGAAGCATGAATAGCACAGGAGGAAGCAAGATCCACCACATCAAGGCCAATCCGGAACCGGCATTCGTGCCCCTGACAGACGAAGTGCGGGCACTGCCGATCCAGAAGGGGAAATGGTATATGCTCGCCAGTCCGGAACAAGTACTACCAGACCTCTATGATTCGGACCTAGACTCGGAAGAGCTATACAAGGTCATCATGTCCGGTGCCACCCTCATCGCCATACTGGACAAGCCCAAGACACTCCCCAAAGATCTAGAGCCCGATATGGTATGGACACAAGCCCAGGAGATCGACCGGCAAGCCAAAGACGTCCCCATTGGGGGCACATTTGAACACCAAGGCAAGACGTTCAAAGTAGTAAAGGAGGTCAATCACTGTCTTGGTTGTTACTTTGCTGGAGAGAGCAAGTGCCCTGAGCAATATTGTTACGGCTTCACCAGGTCGGATGCCACTGGCGTTGTTTTTGAAAAGATCTGAGAACTACTAAATAAAATGAATTATGGCAGAGAAAAGAAAATATGAATTGGTCTTCAGCCGGGGCTGGGCCCAGATGGCGAGGGAGCAGTTCGGCATCGACCAGGTTAAGCTGCTGCGCATAGCCCGTTCAGGCGGTATAGGCTTACCCCCGGAGAGCATAGAGATCTACCGCTATCTATGGGAGAACCGCCTGATGATGTTCCGTCCATGCTACCTGAAGACCTTTGAGCGGAACGACAAAATGTTCAAAATTAAAAACAACCAACCATGACCTCGACGACCACAGCCCCTCAGGGCTTCTACACCCACCGCACCCGCAACTACGACGGGACGTTCAACCAATATGTGGTATTGGTCGAGATTGTGGGGCAGACATCACAGAGCTACCGAGTGCGGCTGCTGCAGCCTCTGCTCGGGCATCAAATAGGGAAACTAATGACCGTGAGGCAGCACAACGTGCGGCTGAAGGGCGTACGATTCCCCCAGCGCGAAGTAGACAACAGCCGCAAGTGGTGGCAGAATTGACAAGAAAACACTTTTTATTAACCAATCTAAATTTTATTTATCATGTATCATTCATTCATTATCATCTGCGCAATGTTCGCCATCCTGATGGTGATTAACCTTGCGATGAAAGACGAAAAACGCAACCAGAAACTCCAAGACCTGGAGAGCCAGGTGCACGGCTTGAACTACGAGCTGTCGCAGATCCATGCCGACCACAACAAATCAATGGCACAGCTGCTGGCCAGTGCCGAAGCCCTGAAAGAGGCCGTCAAGTCGGGACAGGACATCGCCCACCAGGACCGCAAGATGATCAACGACAACGTGCGGCCGATCGTTGGCATAACAACCGGTATCCTCAACCAAATGGCTGCCTGCAATGGCCACGCAAAAGAATTGACCCGTAGCACCAACGAGCTGCACAAGCTGCTGCAGCACATCTCCACAGTGTCTGGCCTGGGCCTGCCCGGAATGACGGAAGAACAAATAGAGGAGCTGCGCATCAGCTTCCTCTCGATGAACCATCGCAGTTTTCTCGAAGTCACGAAGAGAATGGGCGGAAACGATGCCGAGCCGGCAGCCGGTGAGCCGGCCCGAGCCGAAGAGACGCCGGACTGTACTGCTCCTAATTCCGAAATGGCGATACCCTCCAACGAGGTCCAGTGCCAACAAGAGTAATCACTTTCTTTCATGATTTGGGCTTCCTCCTCTTTGTGCGAGCCAGGCGGCACACTAGTACTAGTAAACGGCCGGGGCAGATCCGGCAGGAGGAGCAGATAAACTAAAAAAACACTAAGACATGGGAATCCAACTTGATATTTTTGACGTGGGCGTAATCGACACTGAGATGCCCTGCATCATAGAAGCCGAATTCGGCTACGCGCTGAAGACCGCTAAGGAATACTGGCTCATCCGAAACAATAAGGACATACAGCATGTTCCGTACTACTACAGGAACGTCATCCACGACTCGTGCGCACGCGCACGCCAACGACTGGCCGAACGCGGCGTAGACCTCAATCGCAACAAACACTTCAGGGAGCTATAGCACCATGTATCTAGACGAAGAAACCAAACAAAAGATCCTCGACGCGGCCACCATGGAGGCCGTGCTGGGCAAATACTTCAACAACCACAAAGACGGCAAACGCCACCACTACGAATGCCCGTTCTGCAACGACGGCCGCCTTGAGTATGCCCCCAGCAAGGGAATAGTGAAGTGCTTCAAATGTGGCTACGGGGCGAAGACCCCCGTGCAGCTGCTGATGGACACCAAGAAGATGGAGTGGAAGGATGTGATAGCGATGCTGGCCCAAGACTTCGGCATCACCATACCCGATAAAGATTATCCAACCGGCACCCTGCCCGACAGCAAGGCCACCACACCCGCCAAGGCCAAGAGCTTCTGCACCCGGCAGCTGGAGGCCTCCGGCCTGAGCGTGCGCGACGTGCGGGCCATCTGGAAAGAAGACGGCGTAGACCGGCAGGCCAGCCCCATCTTTGCCGGCACAGTGGATGCCTACGGCAACATCACCACCACAGGCGACGACATGGTCATCCAGTACCTTAACCTGGATGGAAAACCGATGACATATACCGACAAGCGCAAGGGCAAAGGCGAGCAGAAAGGCGTGGAAAAGCCTTACTTCCGTGTGCGCTGGCAGTTCCCTGAGAGCCACCTTCTGCGCGATGGAACAATGTGCAAGTACAAGAGCCCGGCAGGCAGCAGCGTGATGCTGTATGTCCCCGAGGCACTGCGCAGGGCCTATCGTAAGGCCGAACAGCTGCCCGACCTCTATTTCACCGAAGGCGAGAAAAAGGCCGAGGCAGTGAGCAAATACGTTGGTCCGGCCTTCGGCATGAGCGGCATCAACAGCATGGCCGGAAGAGATCACCAGTTCCCCGAATCCGTCGTGCGGGTAATCGAGCAATGCCACGTGCGGCGGGTGTACTTCATCATGGATGCCGACTGGAACGACCTCTCCCACCACCTGGATCCCGAGAAAGATGCCACCATGCGGCCGCGGGCCTTCTTCGCGGCCGCCCGCAACTTCCGCGACTGGTTCCAGACCCTGAAGAACCGCAATATAGACGTAGAGGTGTACCTGGTGCTGGGCAAAGGCGAGCAGAAAGGCGTGGACGACCAGCTGATGATGATGAGGCCGAACACCGACCGCTACAAACAGCTGATAGCCGAGGGAACCAACAACGTGGCCGCCGGCGGCCAGACAGAACTCTTCGACATCATCAAGATATCCACCATCACCGATGCCAAGCTTCAAAAGCTGTGGGGGCTGGGCAACGTGGACGAGTTCTTGGCCAAACATTTCGAACAGCTGAAGGGGCAGGAAACCTTCAAAGCCTTCCGCAACCTGTGGCGTGTGAACGAAGAGGGAAAGAAAGAACTGGCGCAGGAACTGCTTGACGACGAGACCTTCTGGACCGAGATAGAGCGCACGGCCAGAGACGGCAGCCGATACGTGGACTACAAGTTCGACCTCGTTAACCTGGTGCACTTCCTCGAAAACCGCGGCTACCATCGCTACGTGGAAGAAAATGGTGAACACAGCCTGGTGCACCTCACCGGACAACGGATAGAGCGGGCGCTGCCCATCGAAATGCGCGACCAGGTAGTAGACCTGGCCAGACAGATCTGCAACAAAGAGGCCCTGAACATGATCTATCGAAACCACACCAACTACCTCGGCCCGGCCAACATGAGCCTGGTGTCGGTCTTCCAGCCTGAATTTCCCACTCCGGAAAGAGAAAGGCAGGTGCTGCTGTTCAAGACTAAATACTGGGAGGTGAGCAATGAAGGCATCGTGGAACACGACCTGAGCTGCAGCCCTTTCAACTATTGGCAGCAAGACCTGATACCCTTCGATGCCCACACCCTGAAGGGACGACTGGTGACCGTCAGCCACACCGATGAAGGCTTTCAGATCAGCCTGGGCGACGAGGCTGAGAACTGCGACTTCCTGAGGTTCCTCATCCTCACCAGCTGGTTCGACTGGGACAAGAAAATGGACGAAGACCGCAGGCTGAAACCGGAATATGACGGCCTGACTCTAGACCCAGAAGAATACAAGATGCACCTGCTGTCGAAGATGACGGCCATCGGCTACCTGCTGCACCAATACCACAACCCCGCCGTAACCAAGGCCGTCATAGCTCTGGACGAGCGCATCAGTGCCGTTTGCGAGAGCCAGGGCCGTAGCGGCAAGTCGCTCATCAGCGTGGCCCTGGAGCAGATGATAAACGTGGTGACCATCCCGGCCAAGGGACTGGACCTGGTGGGCGACCGCTTTGCCCTGGAGCAGGTGACACCGCAGACGAGGGTAATCACGCTGGACGACATCGACATCAATTTCGACTTCGAACGGCTCTTCCCCTCCATCACCTCCAGCGTCATCGTCAACGGCAAGGGCACCAAACGCTTCAGCCTGGAGGGCCACAAGAAACCTAAATTCTACATCACCACCAACCACACCCTCAACAACAACACCGGCAGTGCCCGCGACCGCCAGTTCAAGATAGCCTTCAGCAATTACTTCGACGACACCTTCAAGCCCGAAGCCGAATTCGGGTGCCAGTTCTTCAGCGAGTACTGGGACGCGGAGCAATGGAATCTCTTCTACAACTTCATGGCCGAGTGTCTGCAGCTGTACTTCGAGGCCCAGCACAACCACTGGGGCGTGAACGGCAGCGGCCTGATAGAGGCTCCGTGCGAGAATCTGGAGAAACGACAGATACGCCAGCAAATGACCGAGGGATTCTACCGCTGGATCATGGACTACTACCGCATCGACGAAGACAATCCCTACGAGACTGCCGGCACCGAGCTGCGCAACCGCATCGAGCGGCAGAAACTCTTCGAGAGCTACAAAGAGAGTGTCAACCGGCGCGAGCTGCAGTACATCACCCCGCAGAAGTTCTGGCAACGGCTGATACTGTTCTGCCGCTACTTCGGCTACAGCCTCAATCCTCAGATCATGCACGACTCCCATGACCGCCCCGGACACGACAAGAGCAGCGGGGTGGAGTACATCACCATTTCAGAACAACCCTTCGAAAGTACGCCAGCCTAAGGCCCTTTCGGGATGTCTATAGTGTTTTTAGGATGGCCTCCGGACGAGTTCCGGGGGCTTTTTTTCTGCCTCTGGCACCGATAGTTGGCGACCGGGAGCGACAAAACGTATTCTTTAGGGGCTGCTTGGGAGCGACAAAACGT
>DFDY01000125.1:0-19936 GCA_002368955.1 Bacteroidales bacterium UBA3816 | reverse complement strand
TTGGGAGCGACAAAACGTATTCTTTCTCACACGCGCCGGCAGGCTCTTTTTCTCGGCCGGCTCGTGCACACCCCGCACCCCCCTTTCCCCAGGAAAAGAATTTTGGTGCAGTTTTGTGTAACTGGGAGGGAAGGGGTCCGGGGCCACAGCCGCCATGAAAACAGAAACTGGAAACAAGTGGCTGACATATAGTATATTTACTTTTATTTATAAATTGAAAAATAGCGGTTATAAAAAAAATGAAAAAAAGTGTGCTTTCGTGCGCACTCAAGCACAGAAAAAGAGTGCTTGCACATTTCCAACAAGTTGCAACGGCCAAAACGCAGCACTAAAATAGCACTAAAAAGCACTAAAGCACACAATTATTTGGTGCTGGCTGAAAATCAAACATTTGTATTTTTCGAGTTCACAAGCACTAAAAGTACAAAAAAATACCCACTATTTCCCACCGCCCTCGTTTCGGTTGTCGTGATGCCTGCGGCAACGAAAGAGCCGCCCAGATAAAAATTATATTTGCAAGAATGGAAAAAAGTCCGTAACTTTGCCCAAGTGAGTGATTACAAATGTATTATATTTATTGTAGATATGTATTAGATATATTGCAGACTTGTAGTAGAAATGTGATATATTTGTATCAAAAACAAGGTGATTTCGGGTCGAAATCTGCATGTAATAACAGTTAAGCAACACAAAAACAGGAAAATAAACAAACAGCGAAAAACAATGCAAGCAAAATGATGTCAAAAACGGGAAAAATGGAGAAAAAAATAAATGGTTTTTACAAAATGGGAAGGCTAAAAGTGACTATTGCAAAAAAAATTGGAGTCAAATCGGCCGACATATACATAGATGCAAGCCATCTTCATCATATTGCCACTAATCATGCAAAAGAACTTAAGATCCTTGGTATCGATGCAGAATCATATGTACGAATGATAGTCAACCAGTATAATATGATACTTAAAGGTACAGGGACTTCTATACTGTTGGTAATATATACAGAAGACCTTAACCATGTGGCTGCTATTGATCTAAACTACTCCATAAAGAAAAACTTTTGGGAAGTAAAAACGGCGCAACCGCGCCGCAATTCTGAAATAGAAAGGAAAGAAAAATTGTGGCAGAATTGCCCAAGCTCTCAATAGCTCCTGCTGCTATTGCCATTTGTTCCGTTCACAATTAACAACGCAGGGTGACACAGAATATGGCTATCGGACCACAATGTTTTCGGCTGCAAAAATACGAATAATTTCTTAATTACAAACAATAAAAGCAAAAAAAACATGGACTCAGAAGAAAAGCGTAGCATTCATATCTTTAAGAAAGAGAAAGACCCGATTATAATCGAGTCTTTCCCGCTAGGCGCCTGCATGCCTTAATGGCCTGTAGCTTACGTCCAAAGTCGCCTCCTAGCCCTCGCAATTGGTGAAACGCCATCAATTTTACAAGTCTGCAAATGTTGACCTAACGACGATGCAAAAATACGAATAATTTCTTAATTACAAACAATAAAAGCAAAAAAACATGGACTCAGAAGAGAACAACACCAACCAACAGCGGCCACTAGTGCCAAAAACCATTCGGGTTCTGGCCGAAGACAACGACCAGTGGAAGCTCATCAAAGACAACCTGGTTCAGGCCAATGGCAGAACCATATCCGACACCGAGGTCTTCTCAGAAGTCATCACACGCTACTTCCTCCCCATCAACCAAAACAAGGAGGCCGCCCAGCAGCTGGCCGACCGCGACAGCAAGATTGCAGCCCTGCAACAAGAGCTGGATGAGACCAAGGCCCAGCTGGCCGAGGCCCAAAGCCGCGCCAACGCCAATGCCGAAGCCGCCAACCAACAGCAGCTGGACTACGAAGCCCGGCTGAACGACCTGCAGCAGCAGAGCGATGCCAAGAACTTGAAGGAGGGACAGCACATCATCGACTTCCGCCCCGGCTACTACGAGGTGGTGGAACGCGTGGCCGAACTCGAAGGACCCCGCCGCAACCAGCAATGGACGGCTGCCGACGTCATCAATTTCTTTATCTACTCCCGCTTTGTCAAGGGCTCACTCAACGGCGACCTCAAGTCGCTCAGCGACTCCGAGGTGCGCAAGATCGAGCAGCAGCTGGGCATGAGCTTTGCCCTAAAGAAAGGCAGCTCCCCCGAGAAAAAGGAGGTGGACCTATGAGCAAGAAAGCCCTCTCCCCCATCCTCTCCATGGTCAAACCGCTGGCCAAACAGTACATCACACAAGAAAACATGCAATCGATGTTTGACAGCATCGTCGGCCCCATCCAGCCCGACCCAGGCGAAAAGGTGGTGCTGATGGTCAGCCGTAAGGCAGACGGCACTGTCACCGGTTCCGTCGCCTCCATGCGCACCGCCGACCACACCATCACCGGCGTCTATGCCCAAGACGCATTAGACTCAATCATCATGGACATTTTGCAAAAACTATAGTAGAAACTCGGGGAAATAGAGACTATGAACAATAAAGATATACCATCCGTCACTTCCATTTGGGGAAACGTAAAGACTAAGGACCTCCGTAATGCTGTAGTCAAATATTTTCAAGAGCATTATAAAAACAAGGAAGTTTTCAATAAGGACATAGGCATAACGATAAAGATTAGCATTAAGTCAGGAAGAAAGACAGCTTATGGAGAAGCCATGTATCCCAAGAAGGCAGAACTTGTAAGGATATTGCCTGAATTGATAGAAATTGCAGAATACAATAATTTTGGAAACCGGAAACCAACAGATAGCAAAGATATTATTGGTTACCTCAATTTCAAGTCAAAATGTTACCTCGATGGAAAGCTTGAACATGTCCGAATTGCGGTGCAGTTCCAAAGAGGTGGGAAATTTTATTACAACATCGAAGTCAACAGAAAAAATGGCGATACCGCCTAAAAAAACGGTATCGCCATGTCGATTGTTAAGGGCTTCACCTGACCCTGAGCTTTGCTCCGTTTTACCCTGCCGAGAGGGAATGACATCGGTTAAATCGACACTGCAAAAATACATTTTTTTTTTAATATACAAATAAAAAAATAAAAATATGGCTATACAAGACGACGCAAGCGACTGGTTTGCCAGCCAGGGACAGCAAGTACAGGACTACGAAGCCCCCGCACCTCCCATAGACGACACCATGGCAACCGATGCACAAGAGACCGACAACGTGGATCCGGACCGACCCTTCGGCGATACCCCTACGGTGACCGACGAGGACGTGCGAAATGTCACCAACATGCGCATTGCGCAAAAACCCACCGCCGAACTCATTGTAGGCGTGATGGACGTTATCATCCCCCTTGTGCTGGTCCTCCTCATCAAGGGTACCGACAAAGACTCCGTCAAGCTGGAACCCGACGAGCGGGAAACGTTGGTGAATGCCTGGGCGGGATTTTTAGGTGACAAGAACATCCAGGCCTCGCCTGGTGTGGTTCTTGCCGTGGCCATCATCACCGTATACGGTGGCAAGATCTTCGCCGCCATGGCCGACCGCAAGCGGCGCGACGAGCTGAACCTGCTCCGTGCCCAGATGGAGGAACTGCAAGCCCAAAACGCCCAGCTGCAGCAGCAGCTGGCCTTCGCCCGCAAGAAAGGAGAGCAAAATGGCTGAACCCTCATCACAAGCACCCACCGGCACCAGGCGCAAAACCCAGCTCAACCTGGTCGTGGGCATCAACGGCACCGGCAAGACCACCTTCATGCGCGAAAACGTGGTCAAGCACGCCCGCAAATGCCTGGTCGTCACCCCCGACGACTACGAATGGCGCGAGCTGCCCGAGGTGACCACCGCCCAGGAGATAGACAACATGCAGCAGCCCTCACGCCTGGTCTACCGAGGCCCAGAGACTGTGGAAATGGCAGTCAAGTATTTCTATGGCGGCACGCTGGTTCTGGACGATGCCATGACCTACCTCAAGTTCCAGACCGACGACACGCTCAGGGGCCTGTACATACGCCGCCGCCAGCGCGGGATAGACGTGTACATCGTTGCCCATGGCCTGCGACAGGTGCCCGTCCAGTGCTTCACCTTCGGCAGCTACCTCATCCTCTTCGCCACCACCGAGAACTTCTCCAGCCGCAAGAAAGAGCTCGACGGCGACATCTTCAACCGCATCCTCCAGACCCAGCAGCAGCTCAACCGCGACTGCCTGCAGCACGGCAAGAAATACGAGCACCGCATCATCAAACTAGACCCCACCCTATGAACCACCCAAGCGAGCCACTGGATGCCCGGCCCCGCACCATGAAGGAGATATGCGCCTACTACGGGGTCTCCTACCGCACCATGCGCAAACTCATGGCCCGGGCAGGGATCGCCCACCTGCTGGGCCGCCGGGGCCGCGGCATGTACTACTTCCAAATCTCCGAGCTGCTCCAGATAAAACAAGCCTTCTCCCAGCCCGAACTGGACTTCGGAAACTAAAAAAAATCTACCATATTGGAAAGTTTTTGTATATTTGCAACCTGAAATCACACATGAAAAGAGAAATAAAAATAATATTGTCGGCTGAGGCACATAAATTTGTGTATTCACAACCAATGAATGTTAGAGATAAAATCTACTTTAACATCAAGAAAATAGAGACTGGTTTTGTCAGCAAGGAACTGTTTAAAAAATTGGAGGGGACCGACATTTGGGAATTGAGAACGGAATACGAGGGTAATGCCTACCGCATATTGGCTTTTTGGGACAAGCGCAAGAATTCCCTCGTCGTTGCCACCCATGGTTTTGTGAAGAAAACCATGAAAACACCCCCCAAGGAAATTAGCAAAGCTGAGGCCATAATGAAAGAATATCTTAAAAAGTGACGCTATGGAATTTTATACATTAGAAGAATCGATGGACATTTGCCTTGGTAAGAAAGGCACGCCCCACCGCGACCAGTTCGAGACCGAGTTAGCCGCAGAAATAGAGGCTTGGCGCATCGGCCAGGCGGTACGCGAGCAACGCAAAAAACAAAACCTCACCCAGAAGCAGCTGGGCGAAAAAGTGGGTGTGGGCGTAGCTCAAATCTCGAAGATTGAGAACGGCCACGCCTCCACTCTCGCACTCATCAACCGGGTGTTCCGTGCCCTCGGAGCCACCAGCGGCTCCCTCGACTTCGGAAAGCTGGGCAAGGTGGCACTCTGGTAATCTAAAAGTAGAAAGGAAAGCAATATGGAATACACAATCATCATTGAGAAGAACGAAAACGGATGGTACTCAGGGCAATGTGAGCAGATTCCAGAAGCCATTTCCCAAGGATCTTCTATCGATGAACTTAAGGAAAATATGGCCGATGCCATCAAAATGGTTCTAGACTATAAGCAGCGCGAAAACGAATCGAATGGCCTCCGTGCAATAATGATGAAACGAGAGATACAAAATATTAAAAAAAAATTATCATGAGTGAAGATAAAAAAACATCGAAAAAAAAGGAAGCAAAGCCTGCTGAAGGCAAGCCCGTGACTCCGAGAAAAATTGTAAAACTAACCAGATACAAAGAGTTGGTCAGAGATCCTTTTGGTCTTGAATTATGAGGTATCTGTTAGACACACACGCTCTAGTTTGGCTTATTACACATAACGAAAGCCGATTGCCGGTGTCGTTGTGCGACAGCATGAAGTATTACGAAGACGAGTTTGCTGTATCGGAGATGTCCCTAATCGAAATCATACAACTCCAGCAGATAGGGCGACTCGAAGCCAATCGACCCGACAAAGTACGTTCTGTTGTTTCAGACAACGGAATTTCCATCATTAATGTGTCACCCGGTATTTTGGAAACCTTTTATGATCTTCCCATTCCTACCATTGGAAAAAAGAAACATTCTGACCCGTTTGACAGAATTATTATAGCCACTGCTTTACGCCGAGGGTTAACGTTGGTTAGTCATGACGAAAAATTCCCTTGGTATAAATCCCATTGCCGACTAAATCTATATGAAGTATAGTCGATTTTCTATAGGGTGATTTTGGGGAACAACACCTGCAATTAGCACCCCCTTTTGCTCGCCTTACCGATAAGGTGAGCAAATTTTTTATTGCTACCAGTCAGCCGATTGCAGCATGTTTACAAAAAAAAACTTGCAGTTTTCAAAAATGTTTGTACCTTTGCAGCGTCAAAAAAATCTAAGCGGTATATGACCGCTGGCACCTCTGATGGCCGGCCTTTTTTATACCCACACATATAGAACACGAGAGCCATAGGCTCGGAGGGACGCGGCAGCAGTAATGCCCGCAGGGTCAGCTTAGAGACCTTTGACACCCCTAACCGGGCCTTTTTTATTTAACGTCAAAAAAATCTAAGTCATGACAAAGAACACCAAGGGCACATCCCGGCCCGCAACAGGGAAACAAAACAACACCATCCTCCGCCCCAAACGTTGGTACTGGGAAACCATCCTCGTTCCGCCATCGGTCAAGAAAGTCTACCTCGGCCCCACCCAGAACGCTGCCCATGCAAAAAAATACGGCCCCATAGAAGATGCCGTCTGCCAGTTCCTGGGCGGGCCCGTCCGTCGGGAACTTCTCGACCTCTTCATCGGCATGCTCGAAACGGCAGAAGCAAGCTTCGGCCCCGGCCTCTATGCGCCCGAAGAAGACCTTGAGAAAGGAGGTGCCCAATGAACACCACCACCCTCGGCACCGGCTACATCAGCTATGACAACTACCGCGAGTTTGGCCGCATGGTGGAGGCCTTCGACGAACTGATGGAACTGGTCCGCCCCACCCTCCACCGTTCCTTCGACCGTCAGGAACTGTGCCACCTGGCCGACATGCGCGACTACCTCTTCTGCGTCAGCTTCCACCACGACGATGCCACACAGGCCCTGCCCGTACTCAACGCCGCCACCATCGCCGACAAAACGCGCCGGGGCAGCACCGTCGCCCAGGCCTGCGCCGCCACCCTCAAGCTTATCGACCGCGCACTCCTCGCCCATCCCGAACAAGTAGGCTACCCCGACTCCTACAGCGAGCTGGCCGACTTCTGCCGCTGGCAGTGGCTCAACCAGGACCAAACGCCCGACCAATAAAGCCAAGCAGACATTTTTTTTTTGCGCCGATGGTTGTGAAACCGTCGGCGTTTTTTTTTGTTTGCCAGTTTGCAATTTATTCGTATTTTTGCAAACAGAAAAAATAAAGAAAACATCATGGAATACTCTGTTATAATATTAAAAGACACACAGGAAGGCGGTTATATTGGCATGTGCCGAGAACTGCCAGAGGCCAAGTCGCAAGGCGAAACAATAGACGAACTGCTGGAGAATATGAAGGATGCCATCAAACTAACCCTAGAAGTAAGAAAGGACGACCAGGCACGCCGGTTGGCCGGGCAACGCCCCATATACCGGAAAGTACGCGTCACCGTATGAAAAAGGAAGTTTTTCTAAAGCACCTAAGAGCCAACGGCTGCTATTGTGTTCGTCATCACAAAGGGTCACACGCCTTCTATCGCAATGCAAATACCGGTGCCAGCAGTGTCGTACCCATACATGGCGATATAAAGGAATTTCTTGCCAGAAGCATCTGCAAAGACTTGGGAATACCTTACTGCGGAAACAATTGATTTACTCCAGACAGTAGCCCCCCCCCATTCACCCGCGCCCATCACGCCGACAGTCACGCGACCGTCGGCGTTCTTTTTTTTTGTCCAAAACAAAAGAAATCCCTGCCTCATACTACTTTTTGCGCCCCATTGACATAGGGCGCGAGGCGATGATTTCTTGCTTTTTATTGCATTTTATTGCCTTTTATTGCCTTTGTTTGCATGGGGCAAAATAACATCTAAAATGTTGGTATCTTTGCATCCACAAGAACTAAAAATAGAACCCAAAAAAACAAAGAAAAAATGAGCAAATTCATCAACGACCACATCGCCATGTTTGTCATCCTCGCACTCCTGGCAGCAGCTGCAGCCCTCTACATGGCCGCCAGAAACCGCAAAGCCATCAAAACCTGTCCCGGCGGCTGCACCTTCTCGCCCGCTGACAAATCCAAACTCGACCGCATCAGCATCGACGACCAGGGCAACCTCAAGGGCATCCCTGCCACCACCTAAGCCATGAGAGACCTAGCCAAGAAACAAAGCCTGCTCCGCAAGTCAAATAGAGTATTAACAAATTATTATACGGGAAACATGAACAAACTATCTCAATCCATCATCGACCGTCTTCAGTTCTCCATCCAGAACGGAAACACAACCGACAACCTGGCCGTGGTTGTGGCCACCGCCAATTTCGACACCGACGGCTTCACCTATGACGAGTCCTCCGGTTCCGTCACCAAGCATCACCACAACCTCTCCCAGCTCGCCGCCGCAGGCTATGCCGGCGACGTCATCCTCGACGACCCCTGCACCGTCAGCGTCACCAGCCCCTCCGGCAAAACTGCCAACGTCACCTTCGGCTCCGCCACCGGCAAATTCATCAGCCAGTGCCGCGAACACCTCAAGGTCAACCCCCGCTACATCAAACGCATCACCATTGCCGCCAGCGACAGCGCCGGCAATGCACAGCCCGACGCCTTCAACGCCAGCATGTTCGTCGCCTCCGTCAACCCCTTCCAGAAAGAAGCCGCTCGCGAAATCGACCTCTCCCAGTACTTCATGCCCAGCCAGTACCAGGACGGCAAGATCATCCTCGACTACGACTACGGCAACTTCCAGTGGAACGACATGCTCTACTGGGCCATCGAAGTGCGCAGAGCCACCGTGCTCAAGGTAACCGTCGACTTCTATGCCGACGAAGACTAATCCATCTGCCCCCACTAGGTAACCTCCTCTCATCCCACAACAGCCGGTATCGGGCCTCCGGTACCGGCTGTTTCATAAAAAAGACCGAACAACATGAAAAAACAACTCATACCCACCACCAACCCCATCCAGCTCTACGGTGCCACCGGCCAGGCAGGCGAAGGCTATTTCGGCAACTACAACCCCCCGCAGCCCTCTTCCGGCAGCTCCTTCAGCTGGAACAACCTCTTCGACAACCTGGGCAGCATCCTCTCCGGTGCCGGATCCATAGTGGGTGCCGCCAACAGCTACGACCGCACCACCACCATCAACAACAACAACTCCGACACCGTAGACGGCCACTTCAGCTTCACCAACGGTACCACCCTCACGGCCATCATCCTTGGCGCCATCGCACTCATCATCGTCCTCGTCATCGTCCTTGGCCGCAAAAAAGACTAACCCATGGAACTGGTCCGCACAGTAGGGTACCCAGAATTGCAGAACTGTCCCGCCGCCGTCATGATTGACCAGGGCGGACGGCCCACCCTCCTAGTCAATAGCCAGACCTTCCCCCTCCTCAGCGACTTCGAGCAACGCTTTGCCCTGGCACATGAGTTAGGACACTTCCTGATGGGCAGCGGCGACGAAGAGGTAGCCGATGCCTTTGCCCTCGGTGCACTGGCCGGAACCGAACCCCGCAGCCTCAAAAAAAGCCTCGCCGCACTCTACCACCTGCAGACCATACCCTACCAACGCATGGAGGCACTCTACAAACGCTGCCTGCAAATAGACAAACAAAATTATAACAAAAAAAAATTAACTAACATGAAACAGAACCTTTCCAAGCTCTACAGCAACCCCCTTCAAATGAACCGCGAAGACGGAGACACAACACCCGCCACCGACCTCGTCACCAACGCTGCCCAAAACGCCGCCAACGCCGCCCAAGTCATTGGCGACATCATCGTTGGCAACAACCGCCGCCGCGCCGGCCTGCGCATCAACAACGTCTTCTTCTCCCTCGAAAGCATCCTCCTGGCCGCCATCCTCATCGTCATGGTCGTCTCGGTCACCAAACGCTAACCCCCGCCAGCCATGCTGACCGACCAGTACCAAAAAAAAGTGTACATCCTGGGACGCGCCACCACCCTGGCACAACTGGACATAGCTTTAAGGCTGGTGACGCTCCTGGTCTGTGCCGCAACATTGGCCGTCAACTGCATCAGGCTCATTCGGAAACAATAAAATAATGGTAGAACATGAAAAAGATTAAAAAACAAACAGTATATAACCTGAGTCCCGTCACGATTACTGCAGGAAAGCCTGAAGTGGTTGTTTCCGACCTAGACAGTAGTGGCTTGGGACTTGGCGAAGACGTTGAACACATTATAACAGAGAATTCAGAAAACAACCCGTCCGAAAGCCCTGCAGCCGATAGTTCCTTGGTGCCAGACAACTGGACCATTGCCGGCATCACCTGGGAGAAAAAGAAATGGTTCGTCATCCTGGTGCTGCTCACCCTGAACCTGATCACGCTGGCGGCTGTGGCTTTCAAAAGAAAATAGGGAGAGACACATGACCATAGCAGAGAAAAAGGCAGCAAGATGGCTAACCGATGCCACCATCAGCCAAAGCCAGTACGATGAGTTCAAGAAGGCCTATGGTGTCCTGAAAGTTGTGGACGTAGAGCTGTCCGGCATGGACCTAGTGGTGGTCCTGGACGACGGAAGCCGGCTGAAGATATCGCACAAGGCCACAGAGCTGCCTCCTGTGGATGTCACCACAAGGAAGGAGTATTGGACCATTCTGGGCATCACGATGAAAATATGCCAGTGGGTGATCCTCTTCGCCGGACTAGGTGCGCTGCTGGCCGTGGCTGCCATTTTACTAACCAAAAGACAGAAAACATGAAGAAACAGATACTATTCCGGGCCGACGGAGGAAACGGTCCAAAAACCGTCAACCTCCTTCCGCGAAATCTAGAAGCACTGAAGTATGTCAACATGCTTATGTACGTTAGCTGGAATCGTGCCGACAAAGGCAAGACCTTCAATTGTGCCGGTAGGGCCTGCTATAAAACGACTTTCGTGGCATCCAGCCTTTCGTCAGAGAATGCAAAGACAGCCTTCAGCATCCTCCAGAACACCTTGGGAGGTGATGTTGTCAAAGACTACGGGCGGACTGGCGGCCGCCTGGACATCTATTCGAGTACGGACAGTTCCTATGTTGTGGTGAGAAGCATGGTGGAAGCCATGCAGAAACTCTATTCGCAAGTGAGCAACCTGCCAGCCACCACATCTGAGGACCGGTACAGGGAGACCAACGGACAGACCGTGACCGTCACCGTCCCCAACACCCTAATAGAGCTGGTGTACACCGTACCCTTCGACCTTGCCGCCTGGGAGCAAAGGCACAAGACAACCGCTCAGGTCGTCACCTCCGATGCCCAGGCCAAGCAGAAACAAGAAGAGGCAAACAAGACCGAAGCCGAAGCCAAGAAGGAGGCCTCCAAAGCAAAGCTTATGAAAGTAGGTACCCTGGCCGCCATCGTGGCCGTGTTGGCCTTCGTAGTGTTCCTGGTCGTGAAAATCCTTAAAAAGTAAAACCCATGGCAGACTACAACCAATTCCTTCACACTGCCGCCGACACCTCCAAGACCGTCGAAACGGTCAGCCGGGGCTTCAATGCCAAGAACCTTGTCTCGATATGGTGGGGCGTGATTGTGCTGGTGCTGCTTACCATCGTGACGATCTTTATCGTAAAGAAGTTCGCCCTCAACGAAGCCGGCAACCTCTGGGACCTCATCTCCAGCCCCTGGCGCAACCTTATCGCACGCATCAAGGCAGCCGACGAAATCTCCGCCACCGGACAAAAAACAACCATCAAAGACACCCAAAAGGCCAAACAAATTGCCGACAAAATCTACAACTGTTTCCAACCCTTTGGCGACGACGTAGAACTCCTCTACAATATTCTTCGCAACGAGATATCCAATAAAGCCGACTGGGTGGCCGTCTGTGGACAGTTCGGCATAAGAACATGCCCGAAGGTTCTCTCCTCTGTAGGCGTTAAGCACACCGGAGACCTGGAACATGTAATCTCTCACAATCTCTCGAAGAGACAACATAGTAAGGTTCGTGAGATTCTCGAAGGCAAAGGCATTCATACAAACATCTAAACTATGGACAAGAAGAGAACAATATTGATTGTGGGAGGCACAGCCATAGGCGTGGCCCTTCTGTCACTGTTGGTTTTATGGATCGTTGCTACCATCAAGGAGAGGGCTGTGACCAATGACAAGTTTGTCAACGAGGGCAAATCCGGCACTCCTTCGGTGGAAAACGACACCATCAAACAGCGTTACCCGCTGAGCTGGGGAAGCGACGACCGGGGAAGCTCCACCAGAGACCGGGGCGTGTGGGCAATCCAGATTATTGCCAGACACTACGGCTGGTCTATTGGCCTCGACGGCATCTGGGGAAAGGCCACCGAAGGGGCTGTGGATAAGTTGCGCCGACTGTACTATTTCAATGGCAACACCCGCATTCAGGTCTTCCCCTTCAGACAGTACATCACGAGCCATTTCTCGAACACCAACGCCAACAGCAAGTGGAAAATAACCCTCGAAAACTACAACAAAATCGCAAAAACATTCAATAGCATAGCCGGGAAAGGCTACCACTATTACCTAGCAGACTAAAAAAGAACCATGGACAAAGTATCACAACTCCTCAACAACTACAAGGACGGCGTTCCGGTGAATGTGAACGTCGAACTGAAAAGCATCTTGTATCTATCCGGGGCCGTCATCACGGTGGCCTCCGTCATCCTACTCCTCAAACATTTCCTGTCATGAAAACAAGCAAAGCAGGTATAGACCTGATTAAACAATTTGAAGGCTGTTGCCTAAAGGCTTACCGATGCCAGGCGGGAGTCTATACCATTGGCTACGGACATACCAAGGGCGTGACGGCAGGGATGACCATCACGCAACAGCAGGCCGAGGATATGCTGCAGCAGGACCTCGCAACCTATGAGAAGGCTGTGGACGGAACCGGTGCCCGGCTCACCCAGGGGCAGTTTGATGCAGCCGTCAGCCTGTGCTATAATATCGGCACGAGTGCTTTTACCAACTCCACCGTCGCCAAACTCATCAAGTCCGACCCCCAGCCACGTACAGAACTGGCAATGGCATGGGGCAGCTGGCGCATGGCTGGCGGCAGGGTGAGCGACGGCCTAGTCGCACGCCGGGCCAAAGAATACGCCTATTACAGAAAACACTCAATCACATTAACCAAGGTACTCGGAACCTGCGCTGCCATCGCACTCGTCGCCGGATCGGGTTGCCTCATATTCCTATCTTAACGATGAAAACAAAAAATACCAACAAAAGAATTAAAAAATGGTCTGACTTTCTAGCAGATGCAGCAATCCACCCATCCAATGTTTACTCCGTGGGGTTGCAGTTTGTGTATGACCATGGACAGTTGCCCTCAGGTATGACCAACATCACACCTGGCGACATTCTCAACCTCCAACGCGAAAACGGTCTGAGTGCATGTGACGTTCCCGGCCATGTCGATGACTGGGTGACGATTGACGGCAACCCTGGCGACGACGGTGGTGGTAGTGGGTCCTCCGTGGTGACGGAGAGTAGCATCCCCGCCAATCCGACAGACCAACAGCGTGGCCACGTGCCGACCGTGGGGGCGGTGAAAGATGCTCTTGGCGGTAAACAAAATGCTTTGCCTACTGGAACAGCGGGCCAGGTGTTGAAAAAAACTCAAAGCGGTGTTGAATGGGGCGATGAGTCGGTGCCCACTATCAGCGACGGCGAAAACAACCCAGTAGACTTGGCAGGCACTATAGAGGTGACCACTGAGACTGCCTCCGGCAGCGAGGCCGGCGTGACCGTCACTCCAAAGCAAGGCGGCGGAGTGGAAATGAAGTTTTCGCTGCCCAAAGGTGCGGACGGTGCCGACGGGCAGGACGGTGCGCCTGGTGCCCCGGGGCATAACCCCAACTTGGGTACATATCTTGATACGGATACCAACAAGCCGACAACGGGACAGGCTGGCGATTATTACATCGTGATTAATACAACCGTCACACAGATGACTGCGAGTGTGTGGGTGTGGAACGAAAATGACTTTGCTGACACAGAAAAGAGCGTTGAGGATTTCGTCACTCAGTTTGCGTCGGGACAGCCTGTGACTGACGTGCACATTAAAGACCTCAACGGTGATGATGACCCTAATGCTCAAGGTGTGCTGAGTGCGGAGGCAGGAATGGCGTTGGATGAAAAGATAGGAGGATTAAAAGAGCAGTTAATCTATAACACGGAAATAACAAACCTCACTTTAAATTCGCCTTATTATGTTGAGACCCTAAATGATGGGTACATGGCAGGGAGTGGATATTCTATAGTAAGAAATCAATATACTGCTTCTTATTCAATCGTATTATTTAGATTGCCCGCAGGAAAATATAAGGCGACTAAACTTCATTCAGCTACTAATGTTGGTGCTATTGTGGCTACTTTTGCATCTACTAATGATTTTGTTGTTGGTGGTACTCCTAGTAGTATAATTTTAAATTCTGCTGGTACTTCACAGGGTTCTGAGGTTGAATTTAATCTTACGGAAGAAACACTTGTTGCTTTATTAGCAAAAGTATCTTCTGGTACTTTGGTTGCTAATAATTACGGTAAAGTAGAAGAAATAAAAATAACCACATTAAAAGATACAGTAGAAGACTTAGAACAAGAAATAACTGACTTAGATGTTGAAGAACTAAGTGAAAAAGTACAGACTTTGGAAGATGAATTTTTGACAAAAGAAGCAATTAATATTACCCTTACTTCACCCTACTTTGTTGAAACATTAAGCGATGCTTACATACCCGCTAGTACAATTGTTAGAAATCCATATACAAGTTCGTATAAACTTTCACTCTTTAGACTGCCTGCCGGAAAGTATAAGGCAACAAAAATGACAAGCTCATCGACCAGCTATGGCACACTTGTGTCAATTTTTGCATCTACCGATAATTTTGTTGTGGGAGGAACTACCAGCAGCAATATTTTAATCTCAACTGGCACCACACAAGGTACAGAAGTTGAGTTTACCCTAACTGAAGAAACGCTAGTTTGTCTAACAAATGGCACATCAGGATTGAATAATTTAGCTAAAGTTGAAAAGATTGAGGAAGTGTCAAATGTTCCAACACAAATATATGACGCTTTCAAGGTCGGATTAGATATTGTCATCCCTGATATTGTGTATGCTATTGTAGGGACAGAACTAAATATTTGGAATGATACTGTGGCACTTTCTATTGACAAAGGATTGATGTCCCCAATTAATTATCAGATTCGGTGGGGCTGTTCTAAGGGGACAATAACAGATAGGTGCTTTAGATTCACTCCTACTGCTTCTGATGTTGGAAATTTAACCTGTAATTGTTATATTTATGATATTATAGGAAATTTAGCATATAGCAAAGAGTTTACAATAAAGGTTCTTGCAAAAGATGCTTTACAATCCAGTAAAAATATAGTTTATTTTGGCGATTCTCTAGGTTCAGGTGCTGCCACAGCTCTTTATGATAACTTTAACGACAGTAATAGATTTGGCGGCACTATTCCAAATATGCTTGGTACTCATGGAACTACTAAACACTATGAAGCAGTAGGTGGGTATAAGTGGGAAAGTTATGCAACAAAAGGTTCACCAGCTTATAGGGTTAATGTATCTAATGTTAGTTCTGTTGGATTATGGGCGGTTTATTCAGATGGTTCTCATAATTTTGAAGTTATAGAAGTGAATATTACAGAAGGAACTGGTAATATTTTACTGAGCAGACACTATACTAACCCGGGAACACTAATTATGCCTACTGGAACACTGACAAAAGTTAGTGGAAGTGGTGATAGTACAATTCCTTATACAGGAGCATTTCAAGAATCTGCTAATCCTTTATGGAATGAAACTACGGAACAACTTGACATAAATCAGTACAAAACAATGTTGGTTAATCTAGGTCAATTATCCTCGGTTAATGATGTAATTGATGCTGTATCATTTCAGTTTGGAATAAATGATAGTATACTTGCAAACAACTTACCACAGCTCCATGAATATATTGATGACCTTTATAATTTATTTGTTGGAGATAATCCTAATTGTAAGTTTATTATAGGATTAACAACTTCTAGTGGTAATGATGTAAATGGTAGTGGAGCAAATTATGGGGCTAGCAATAATTGGGAAGGTTATTTAAAGAATACATACAACATTCGAAAATACTACTTAACTTTACTTCAAGAATATCCAAACCTCAGAATAGCGACTCCAAACCTGTATTTAGATAGATATTATGGATATGCTTTTGGAACAAGACAGATAAGCGATAGATATACAACAACTGAACAATACCACACTAACTACGTCCATCCTGATACTTCAGGATATAACCAAATGGCTGATGCTTATTTGGCTTGCTATGTGGGGGTATTAACTGAGGAATAAAAAAGAAGATGATAACACTTGAACAAATAGGCAGCATGGTAACAATAGTGGGAGTGGCGATGATGATAGTAAAAAACTAAAGATATGGATTGGATTAGCAAAGTACAAATGATATTTGGTGGCGGGGTTGTCGCAGGCATTGTGGAGGTGTGCGCGGCAATCCGTCACCGAAAGGCTGACAAGGTTAAAGCGGAGGCAGAGGCGGCGCAGGCTTCTGCATCTGCAAAGACATCTGACATTGAGGCTCAACGCCAGGAAATCGACCTTATGAAGTATATGAGGGAGACGATGGCGGAGTGGATGACTCAGACCGAGGAAGGTAACAAAAAGAACTTTGCAAATCAAGATAAGATAATTGAGCAGCTGACCCGAATGGACGAGCGGTTAGACAGACAGGACGAATTGTTGGAATGTCTGCAAATTGAGGTAAACAACCAAAAGAACTTTTTGGACGGTCCATACACACAATGGTTGGCGGAACGTCAAAAAGCAAAACAAACCAACAGATATGGAAATGCAGTTACTTGGGAAGTTTAAATGTTTTATGGCTCAGTCGCACAGATGGGCCCATTTTTGTGGTGGGCTTGCGGCTGTGGGGATGCTATTTGGCTATGCGGCACTGGCGCAGCTGCCATACGTAGTCCGGAGCCGCAAGGCCATGACTATCAAGCATGGCAACATGTCTGTGTCAGTTGGAGAGCCTACCGGGGCCGACGACGGTGAGGAGGACCAAGACCCATGCTGACCCATCACGCAAAAAACATCCTCAACACCCTCGGATCGGCAGCCCTAACCCTCGCCGTCCTCGCCGTCCTGTTGGTGCTCATCATCAAGACCCTCCGGCGCATCACCCGAGGGCCCATCGCGCCCATCAGGGGAAAGGTCACCTCCCATTTCGGCAAACGCAACGCCCCGGTGGCTGGAGCTTCCACCTATCACACCGGTGTTGACTTTGCCGCCGAGGTGGGCACTCCTGTCAAGGCTCCCTGGCCCGGCAAAGTGACGAAGGCCTTCAATGACAAGTCCTATGGCGGAGGCTACACCATGGTCATGGAGCACACCAACGGCTATAAGACCGGCTACTGTCACCTATCCGAGTTCGTGGCCCATGAGGGCGACACGGTGAGGGCAGGGAAGACCATCTGCAGAACTGGCAACAGCGGTCGCTCCTCCCGCCCGCACCTCCATTTCTCCGTGACCGACCCCACCACGGGACAGAAAATTAACCCTGAAACCATCTTCAACTTCACAACCTAACACACCATGAAAAGAGAACTCATCGCAATCATCCTCATGCTCCTGCTGCTCCTCGTCGCAATCGTCATCCTGGTCCTCCAAAACCAAAAATACAAGGCCCTCGAAAAAGCCTATTCCCAAACCCAGAAAACCAAGGCCAACGCCATCGGCGACACCGCCGGCGACCTCATCGGCAACGTACTCTCACTCTTCATCAAATAACAATGAAAGTCTACAAATTCACAGAACCCTACATCAAGCCTGGCCGCACAACCTTCCCCGAGACTCGCGACCACGCCGGCGTCTACATCATCAAAGAAGACGGCAAAGTGGTGTATGTTGGCTTCTCCGGCTACAGCGTCTACAAAACCATGTACCGGCACTTCCAAACCTGGAACCACCGCTTCCAAAAAGTCATCAGCTACGCCAGCCGGATGAAGCGACACCGATACACCGTGCGCCCCATCCTCTGCTCCGGCAAACAAGCCTACGCCCTCGAAAAACGCCTTATCAAAAAATATCATCCCCGCGACAACGAAATCACCTACGAACTCATGCTTCAGGAGCAAACACCAACCCAAAGCAAGTACGCCATCAAAGTAGAGGAAGACTATTTCGCTGCAGCAAAGAACCCATTAGACATCGAAGACTCACCATTTTAAAACAATACAACTATGGCAACAAAGAACGAAAACAAACTCCAGCAATTAAAAAAACAAGGAATACGTGTGCTGAACAAAATGCCCAAGGGGTGGAAACGCATACACGGCTCCACAACAGCCCCAAGAGGCTATTATTGGGCCAATAATGGACAACCACTATTCTCCAAAGACAGATCCGGGCAGTACCATAAGAACAAACGCTACGAACGAGCATTAGTAAAAGAATGACACGCAAACAGCCATCGAAAAAGAAATCCTCACCTCGCCTGCGAACCCAGCCCCGGCTGCCCAAGGCCAAGAACAAACCCGCACGAAAAAAGAGGGTGGATTCCATCACCCGACATATCGAGAGCTTATATGGCACTGTCTACTGTCCCGCCCTGCGTGCCAACGTGGCATTTAACCGCAAAACCAGCAAACGCGAAGCAATATCCCATTCGTCTGGCGACCGCGACTCAACATTGTTCGCCCTCAACATCGAGCAGCTGCTGCAGACGGCCTCCATCGTGAACCGCCTGCCTCCCAAGCCGGGCAACAAACAACAGGTGCCATTTTGCCAAATGATTATTATGGAACAAAAAATAAAAGGTCTTGGCACTGCCAGGATTACTATTGGGAAATACAAACCTGGTTATAATTTGGTGAAAGCCCCTTATTGCCACTATTGCGTAACGCGCTGGAAATATAAATAAGAAAAGAGGTGGTTGACCTTGAGCGGCACCCATTGCCACCTGTATCAACCACCTCTCTTTTTCGGCTGCAAAAATACAACTTTTTTTCGACATGCAAAGAAAAATCTTACCATTACTCCTTTTTTCAGTCCTGGCACTCACCGGCTGCAGCTGCCAGTATCGCCTAGAAAGGCTGCAGCACCGCTGCCCTGACTGCTTCACCCGCACCACCGCCCACCTGCGCGACACTTTGCCCATCCCAGAGAAATTCCTTTCCGGAACAGTGCCCTGGGCATGGCTCCCCTCAGGCGACACCGTCATCCTCCAGAACCGCGACATCACCCTTCAGCTGCTCGTGGAGAGCGACAGCCTCAAAGCCGACATCACCGTGCAGCCGGACACACTCTACATCGACCGCCAGGTCACCCTCCCCTGCCCCGAGTGCGACACCCGCCTCCAACGACTCCACCTCGATGTGGCCATTGCCGCCGCCCTGGTGGCACTCCTCGCCCTCTGGGGCATCGCCCGCGAAGTGCGCCTGGCCAGAAACAGAAAGTCAAACTAGACCCCTTTAAGTGTCTCTTTCATTTGCCCGGCCGATGGTTGTGAAACCGTCGGCCTTTTTTCAACCAGGCACGGTCAGAACTCCACCTCGCTGTTGTACACCTTCTCGTTCACCCCTGGGTCATAGTGGTTGGTGTAGATAGACTGGATATCCAACGACGAATGGTCCGCATGGTGTTGTACTGTCAGCTGGTCTATTCCGGCATGAAGCAGGTCGGTAATGCCTGTGTCGCGGAGTGAATACAACTGCATTTCCTTTGGCAGGCTCAGGTTCTCCCGCAGCTCGTCCACTTCTTGCGGAAGCGCGCCATAGATACCCGCTGTTCCGACGGCAGGCAGCCTTCCCTGGATCCGAACAGGTAGGTGTCGCCGTTAGGATATTTCTTCATGATAGGCAGCAGCGCATCTACCAAGTCCTTTGTAATGGTAGCGCAGCGCGACTTCTTGTTCTTGGCCGATTCCTCTGGTACCAGGATGTAATGCCGCTGGATATTGATATGCTTGAGCTGGATATTGGATATTTCGGTGTAATGGACAAATTTTAGGC
>DFDY01000062.1 GCA_002368955.1 Bacteroidales bacterium UBA3816 | reverse complement strand
AGCTCGTCGGGCTCATAACCCGGAGGTCGTTGGTTCGAATCCAGCCCCCGCTACTAGATGAGAGACACATTGTTTAAAATACAAGTGTCTCTTTTTATTATGTCTGCCACGGATTTCACTAAGACAAAAAGCGTCCCAAAAAAGTTTAGCCTTCCAATTGTTTTTACACCACGGCAAATTGCTTCCAGCCGTTCGACACAAGAAAAACTGTCAATTGACCAATGTCCGTATGACTTCGCTTGTAGCATCATACCTCGATTGCATGAGATATGTCAATACTTTACTAAGTACTACTATTTCATCATGATTTTGAATCACCGATAGTAGTTTAGTAATTCGGCCGTCCTTGAGAATTCCTTCATCCTTTGTTAAATGGGTAAAATCCTTAAGATTCGCAGGCAAGCCAAACGAAGCTAAAGGTTGACGCATTTCTTGGGCACAGTCCATAATGAAACCGTCCATTGCTGGGAAGACAGTAATAATGAAATGTTTTTTTTGGTTGTGTGTGTAGAACTTCAAATGTTTCGTTTGCCCTTCTAGATAAAACTCTTGCAAATAGGAAACCCCGTGTTTGTCATCGTCAATAATGCCAACCGCAAAGTCATCTTTATACTTTGTACACATGACCTTGACAACGTTATTGCAACTATGCTGATGGTTGACTCGTTTTTGTAGGAGAAACTGCGTCAGTCTAGTGTCAATAAAGCATTCGGGTATGATGAATCCATTGTAGTCGCTCATACAAATGCATCACTATTAAAGAACAAATCGGTGCCAGAAGTATATACTTCGTTTGCCTCTTTGTCTGTGAGTTTTCTAAGCGTGTATTGTGCTGGGTCGTTGTCGTCACAATGAGTAAAATAGAGATTCATTCCTTTCCGATACAACTTGCACATTTCATTAAGGATATATGGACTATGAGTTGATAAGAGGAGTGTGTGTGTTTTATCGGAATTAAACACCACCTCGTTTAACCAATCTACTAACTTGCATTGGGTGGGAGGGTATAGATTTTGCTCTGGCTCTTCCAAAAACAATTCGAAGTGGTCTGGGTAAAGGAATCGCTTGTATCTTTTCTTGAAAAGCTCCGCTTTTTCTTGGCTGAAGAATCTGTATGTTTTACCATCGATTACGACTTCGGCACTGGGCAAATCCACTTTAAAGGGCTTTTCACGAATTCTTACAGCCGATGGACTAAGTTTTTTGTATAAGGTTCTTATTAGAGTCTCGCGTTCCTCACGTTGGTCTAATGACAATTTTTCTTTGTTAGAAGTGGGATGGGTCTGTTCCCGTTGGAGGTAGTCTACAAGCACATACAAGGGGATTAAAGACTGAAGCCCACTGGAACCATCCGACAGCGGAAGAGGATTTCCATCTGTTGTAATGATGCTGTCTGTATCGCTAGTACTGTCATACATATACGAAATGCCCAATTGGAGTATATCGTCTTCTTGGGGTATCATTTGTCTTGCTGCATCCCATTCGGAAAGGAAGTCAAGCAGTCCGTCACGCACAGGTATTCTCTTCCATTTGGGAATAAAGGAGGCAATGTTGCGTTCTGAAGGAATATATTGTATCTTTGGCCGCCTGAAGGACCAAATGTTTGGTCTTCGACTATAGAAAAAAACATGGTTCTTGTATAGGAATGAAAGGTATGGCGATATATACTCAATTTTGGTCTCTGACTTGAAATAACCGTCTAATCCATAATAGGAAACAAAGAAATCGCGGAAAGAATCAGGTTCCTGAAACATTGTGTCAGATTGTGCTAACTGTATGCGTTTCTCCACCCATGAACAGTAGCAAGCCATTTTCAGGATAGAACTTTTTCCAGAACTCTGCCTGCCAATAATTACAGCAATACGGTCAAGGTCTAAAACAGCCTCTTTAACAGGTCCAAAGTTATTGATTATTATTTGTTTCATGTTATTAATATAGTCTACTGCACCACGGATTATTACAATGCAAAAATACGAAAATTATTCCATTTGAGAAAGAAAAGATAGACCTCTTAGTCCACCAACTGTTTTCTGCTGGGCCACCACAGACCACGTTCATCAGTCTCAGCTCGCTTGGGCCACCTGTGGTCGCAGACATCCCTACGGCTATCTTCTGCTTGCCGTCCCTCACCGCCTTCACCCCCTGGTCGAATGTGCTCCTCGCCCTTCCGGTAGGGCAATGAGACCTTTCTGTTTTGGTTGGGGCCAATTGGTCCGATTGGTCTAATTGGACCAATTGGCCTTATGAGTCTTATTTGAGGTTGAGGGCCTTCACGAAGGTTTTGAGGTTTTCGATGTCGGAAGCGTCGGGATGGCCGCGGTGGAGCAGGGTCAGCTGTCCACGGCAGTGGAACTCGTGGCTGTCAACGGCTATGCCTCTTTCCTCCAGCAGCTTCCTGACCTGGGCATAGGAAGACTCCAGAATGGCTGAGGAGCTGAAGCAGATGACGTTCTTCACCTTGGCGGGGTCTAGTTGGGCAATGAAGTCTTTCACCTTGCCGTCGATGCCTGCGGCATAGACGGCCGTGCCTAGCAGAAGCACGTCCACAGGGGCGTCAATCGGATGTTCGATTGTATGGGCCTCCAGGTCAAGGACAGAGGCAGCGGCCTCGGCCATCTGTTTCATGTGGCCGGTACGGCTAAAATAGCGAATTGCAATATTCATGTTTCTTTATATTTATGGGGTTAGTAATCATTCTTTTCTCAGGGGGCTATAGAGCCCTTGGCACCCCTATTGGTGCAGCAGCCGTTCCACCTCGTCGCGGTGTTCATAGAGGGCGCAGCCGCCGTGGTGCTCGCCGCCCACGAGGCGCACATCGCGCAGCTTGCGGAAGAGGGGGCTCTTGAGCGCGCCCTTCAAACCCAAAGTGACCACATTGCTGTCGCTGAAAGGCGAAAACGGGCAGGGCTCGGCGGCCCCGTCGGGCCCGATGTGGAAGAAACCACGCCCCGCGGCCAGACAGCCCTCCATGTACTTCTCGTCGCCCGGGAAGGAGAGGAAGATGATGTCGGGAAAAAGCTCACGCAGGTGGTCGTTGATGTGGTCCTGCTCTTCAAGTTGGGCCTCGGTGAGGGCCAGGTGTTCGGAGCCCGCGTCGATGGGAACATACTCGACATAGAAGATGAGGCGACAGCCCTGCTGCCGCAGTTGCTGAACGAATTCGTCGCCGACCACCTGATGTAGGTTCTCGCTAGTGACGGTGATGCTCACGCCATAGAAGATGTCCTCTTCATGCAGCATGGCCATGGAACGCTGAACCCGCTCGAAGACGCCCTTGCCCCTACGGCTGTCGGTGCCCAACAGGTCGCCCTCCAGGCTGATGACGGGCACCATGTTGAGGTTTTTGCGGAAGAAGTCAATAGAAACGGGCGAAATGAGAGTGCCGTTGGTGAAGACGGGGAAGATCATATCCTTCACCTCGGCCACCTTGTCCAGCACATCGCGCCGCATCATGGGTTCGCCGCCCACCAAGAGGGAGAAGTTGATGCCGATGGCGGCAGCCTCCTCGAAGATATGCTTCCACTGGTCGGCCGAGAGGGTGGGACGAGTGCTGGCACCGGGGTCGTCGGTAATGCCGTTCTTGCGGGCATAGCACCCTTTGCACTGCAGGTTGCAGGAGTTGGAAATACTGGAAATCAGAAATGGCGGCACCTCGAAACCCTCTTCTTCGGCAGTCTGCCTGCGCCGGCGTTCGGACTTCTTGAAGGTTTGCTGCATCTTGAGCATAAAACGAGCCTCACGGGGATTCTTGAGCATGTTTTTATATCCTGTCAACATCATGTTGCTGATGTTGTTGCTCATATAATCCTGTAAGTCGAACATGTATCTGTTGAGTTAATTAAAAAAATGGTGCAAAGGTACACAGAAAAAACACAATGCACACCGTTCCATAGGAATTTTACATCTATTTAACACTTTCGCCCTTCGCATAATTCTCCATGCTCAAATCTCAATTCCCATTTATTTACATCTTTTCGAACTGCAAATTTACAACTTTTTTCAAAAAAAACAAGCACAAAAACCTGTCAGCCGAGAAAAAAAGAAGAAAAAAACTTTTGTATGGATAGAAAATCGTATCTTTGCACTCTAAAAATAATATCAAACCCTATGACAATTCAAGAAGCCATACAAGCCCGTCACTCTGTGCGGCAGTATCTGCAAAAGCCCCTCACGGAGGAGCAAAAGGAGCAACTCAACCACCGCATTGCCGAAATCAACCAGCAGGCCAACCTGCACCTGCAACTGGTGCTGGACGACCCGAAGGCCTTCGACGGTAGGCTGGCCCACTACGGCAAATTCAGCGGTGTGGAGAACCTCATTGCCCTGGTGGGCAAGAAGCAGCCAACGCTCAGCCAGCGCCTGGGCTATTATGGAGCCGAGCTGTGCCTTGCGGCCCAGATGATGGGGCTGAACACCTGCTGGGTAGGCCTCACCTACAGCAAGACCGAGAACATGCACATAGGGCCCGACGAAGCCATCAAAGGAGTGATGTGCATCGGCCACGGCGCCACCCAGGGCCAACTGCACCCCATGAAGACGGCCACCAAGATTGCCCCCGGCTACCAAAACGCCCCCGAGTGGTTCCGTCGCGGCATTGACACCGTGCTGCTTGCCCCCTCGGCCCTCAACCAGTTCCGTGTCACCTTCCGCCTGGCAGCCGACGGCTCGGTTGAGGCCAAGCCGGGCTTCTCGCCCTACGCCAAGATGGATGTGGGCATCTTCCGCTACTATTTTGAGCTGGGGGCAGGAAAGGAGAATTTCCGCTGGGCAGAGGCATTATAGCCTGCGCGAGAAGGCAAAAATGGCCGTATCGGACTCGGCTGGTACGAAAGGCAGACAGCCGTGGCCTGCCGAGTCGGCGACAGTAAGGGGCTGGATAAGACAAATCACGCCGGCTGTGGCACGTACATGCAGCCCGAGGGCAATGCTGTCGTCGGACACGTGATAGGTGCGGCGGAAGAACTTCACCTGGAAATACTCCTCCGGCACCTGCGACCGCGCCATCAGTTGGCGGAAATCTTCATGCTCCTCAATCCACCTCTGCCGACGGCCGCGGGAGTTGACCAAAGGCATTTCGCTTGGAGAATCGAACACCTCATCCCACGTGCAGGGCACCTCGAAACTGTAGTGGTAGAAGTCGGTCGGACTCTGCTGGAAACGGCACCGCAGCCCCTTGCGCCACCGCACCCGGTCGTGAGGGTAGCGACGGCCCAACTGCCGCACATAGTCGTTCTCGGTCATGGAGGAGTCGGGATGGTAGAAAGCATACCACACCCGCGCGTAGTAGTGGCGAATGGATTGGGGATTCTTGTTGGCAGCAAGGTAGGCGTAGTACTCAAAATGCTTGGAGGCCTTGACCGTCACGCCATGCCGACCCCCAAAAGCCTTTGCCAGTTGGTCCAAGAGGGCCTGATTGCGCCCAACGGCACAACCGTGGAGGAAGACCACCGTGAGGCTGTCCACCACGCTGCTGTCGGGCGGCACCAACTGCCCCCGCCGCAGGGCCTCGCGGAGGCTCTCAGCTGAAGTTCGTTCGCCGCCGCGGCGGACGGTCATGGCCATGTCGACAAACTCGTTGCCGTGGCTCACCAGGTTGACCAAGCCGTAGGGACGCCCATTGGCAGGCGGGTGTTTCTGGAGGTAGCGCAGCACCTCTTGCAACGAGGTGAGGCCAGTGACCACCGCCTCGGTCCTCTCGGAGGGGCTGAGGCGGTAGTAATGGTTGGCCAAGGTATAGTACTGGTTGAACTGGGAGCGATCCTCGCCCAAGATGAAGGTGACGGAGGCGCGGGGCTCTTGCTCTTCGAGGGTGGGGAGCGTGTCTACCACACTGTCCACAGGGGGTGGGGCAGGTTCTCCCCCACCCTTGCAGGCCATGCAGCAGGCCAGCAGCACTGCCCCCAAGAGCCACTGGGTCCCGTGCGGCATCATTTGTCTTTAGGAATCACGAACTGGACAGGCAGGTTAAACTGGGTGCGCACCGCCTTGCCTTGCTGGCGAGCGGGCTTCCACTTGGGCATCAGTTTCACCACACGGACGGCTTCCTGACCACAGCCGCCGCCAATGTCGCGCAGCAGCCTCACATTGCTCACCGAGCCGTCTACCTCAATCATGAAAGTAACGTACACCCGACCCTCAATGCCTTGCTTTAGAGCCTCTTCTGGGTAGCGAAGATTGGCCTTGATGAACCGGGCCAGCGAATCCAATCCACCGGGGAACTCGGGGTCGGTCTCCACCGCCATAAATATTTCCTCTTCAACTTCCTCTTCTTCAACATAAATGCCTCCGACCGAGGCTGTCTTGCTCAGCGAGAGCATCGGGGCATCGGCACCCACGGCATAGTCCGAAACCCCTTCGGGCAGCGGCACGGCCTGTTTGACGGTGGTCTGCTTGCCATCTTTGTTCACGATTTCCTCGTCGATGGCCACAAAAGAGGTGTAATTGGTCATAAGATTGTACTTCAACCCCAATTCCAGAATCTCCTTCTCGCCTTTGCCCGTAGTTCCTCCCCATCTATCAGTCTCGTTATAAGTCAAGTACTTGATTCGCTCGCGGGCCCAAAGATAGCGCAGAGCGGAATTGCACTTGTCGGCCTTAGACTTGGAGAGGTCAAAGGTCTGGCGGAAAGGTTTGCGTCCCACTTTGCCAGTCAGGGTCACCGTACCCTGAGGCTTGCCCTCGTACTTGCCAAAGATGAGGATGGGGCGCTCGGCCATCATGTCGGGCACGCTGACAGGCTCGATGTCGTAGGCACGGAAGCGGCCCTCATTGAAATGGATACGGGTGAGCACGGGGGTGCTGATATAGGAGCGGAAGCGCTCGGCCGCGGCAGAAGCCTCACTCTCCTTGGTGACAATCAGGGGTTCGCCGCCACCGCAGAAAGCCATGCCCTCAATCAGATAGCGATTGACCGAGGAGCCAATGCCGATGGCAAAGAAATTGGTCTCGCCGCTGTTGCGACGGATGAGGTCGAAACACTGCTGCTCCACATCCACATAGCCGTCGGTGACAATGACAAAGGAGCGGCTGACATCCTCGTCCAATCGGGGGATGGAATAGGCCATTTGTAGGGCGCCCAGCACCTCGGTGCTGCCCGAACCTCGCTGGTTGTCGATATAGTATATGGCCTTTTCGACATTCTCCTTTGTGGCTGTCACCGACTGCGGACTCATCATCTCCTGGGCGCCGGAGAAGAGGATGACATTGAAACGGTCGGTAGGTTTCAGCCCCAAGATGAGGTTGCGCATCAGTTTCTTGGTAAGGTCTAACGGAAAACCGTACATGGAGCCCGAGACGTCCACAATAAAGATATACTCGCGCGGAGGTATATCCTCCTTGGCCACCCGTTTGGGCGGCTGCACCATGCAGAGGAAGAAGTTCTCGTCCTGCCCCTCGTAGAAAAGCATGCCGCTCTCTATCTGACTGCCCTGCAGGGAGTAGTTGAGCACCACGTCGCGGTTGCCCCCTTGGGACTCTGCGGGGTCGAGGGTGACGGTGGCATGGCCTGTGCCAGCGTGGTGGATGTTCATCTTGTGGCTGGTGCAGGTGATGTCCTGAATGGGCACCGCGGAACTGATTTTCAATTTATAGTCAAACTTATAGGTGGGCAGTGTGCCCGACTTGGTATAGGGGGTTTCCACAAAGCTGTCGCCAGTGTTCTGGTTGCTCTTGCTGGTTTTGCTGTAGCGGGGACCCACCACGGTGGGATAGACAAAGCTGTAGGTGCCCTTCTCCGGCACGATGAGCTCGGTGTACTTCAACTCCACCTCGATGGTGTCGCCCACCATGATGTTGCTCACGTTCATGGTGAAGACATTGGGGCGGCTCTGCTCCAGCAAAGAGGCGCGTTTGCCCTCCTGCTTGGCCTTCTCGTAGTCGGCACGGGCCTTCTTCTTCTCTTCAATTTGGGCACGGACGATGCGACTGCCTATGCGCATTTGCATGCCATAGACTGCGGCACGGGTCGAGAGGGGGAAGGTGTAGATGGCCTCGATGGGGTTCTTGCCGCTGTTGACATAGACCTGTCGCACTGTCACGTCGGCAATGGAGCCCACGATGTTGGCATCCACCGAAGTCTCCTTCAGGGGCAGATTGTCCTGCTCGGGGTTGTCGCTCACTACCACAAAATAGGGCGAGAGGGTTTTGTTCAGGTCTTCGTCGTCGTTCTGTGCATAGCCGACAGCACAGCACAGCAGCATCGCGCACAGCAACATCGCTGCCCGACGGAAAAAAGGTGTGTAATTCATAGCTGAAAAATGTTAATTAATAATAGGGTTAATTTTGCTTTCTATAACGCTGAAAAGCATTTTTTATTATTCCTACAAAATAATTTTCTTCCCATACCGAAAAAAAGTTGTAACTTTGCACCACAAAAAGAATTGAGAATTGAGAATTGAGAGTTTGTGATAAAGTAAAAGGTAA
>DFDY01000138.1 GCA_002368955.1 Bacteroidales bacterium UBA3816 | reverse complement strand
GGTCCTTGCCCATGCCGACGTTCTGACCGGGGTTGTGGACGGTGCCACGCTGACGGATGATGATGTTACCGGCGACACAATGCTGACCGCCAAAGATTTTAACGCCTAAGCGTTTGCTTTCGGATTCACGACCGTTACTGGAACTACCGACACCTTTTTTGTGAGCCATAATATAATGTTTTTAAAAGGTTTTACACTACTTGAATTAATTGATGCTATCGATTTTGATCTGGGTCAGATAGTCACGGTGGCCGTTCATCTTCTGGAAGCCTTTGCGACGGATTTTCTTGAACACCAGCACCTTGTCGCCTTTAAGATGGCGGAGAACGGTGGCCTTTACGTTTGCACCAGCGATGTAGGGTTTGCCAACCTCTACGTTGCCGTCATTGTCTTTAAGCATCACGGTGTCAAAAGTGACTTCGCTGCCCTCTTCGTTGTGGAGGCGGTTGACGAAGACCTTCTGATCTTGAGCGACCTTGAATTGCTTGCCTGCGATTTCTACAATTGCGTACATTTTCTTAATATGTTTAATTTTAATGTTTTATTCCACTATTCGGGGCCTTTTATGCCCACAAAACGGATTGCAAAGATACGACTTTTTTTTGGATTGGCAAACTTTTTTCTACTTATCTGCTTTATTTCTTGTAAATTTACGCCTCTTCTTTGACTTTTTCCTCACACATTGCGCCTCTCACCAGACACGTCACCAGTGATGTCGCTAAATATGCCGTATGCCGGGATGAAACCCAGGCCTTAGGCAATGGGGTGGTTAGACTCTATCTTGAAAACAATCACCATGGCCACAAAAAGCAGCACGAAGATGAGTAAGACCCAGACATGGATAAAATAATGCAATTTGGCCCGCCTGCGGTCAGCAGGGGAAAGCCGGGGAGATTTGAATAGGCCTTTCAACGACATGGAGACAAATAGATTTCCCTGGTCGGCGGACGGTATGCCATATTTCCGCAACAGCCTCCTAGAAAGATAGTCAGAGACGACAATGGCAACAAAGGCAACGACAAAGTAGCAGATGTTTACTATGAACAGGACCTTGGTTACCATAGGTCAGCTGGATGAAGCATGTGGCCAAGGGGCCTATCGTTTGAGACGGTAGACCACTTCGCGAGAGTTCTGGCAGGCATCGGTGAGGAAGATGCGGAGTTCAAGGCTGGAGACTGATGAGGAGACCTGGGCCAGGTTGATGCTGAGGGTGGCACTCTTGCCATCGAATTCGCCCAGCACCCACTCACCGTTAATGAAACAGCGATATTCGACCACCCCCGAGAGGTTGTCGCCCATTTTCATGTTCAGCACTCGGCCTGCCTTCTTGCCTTCTTTGAAGTTAAGGGGTTTGACGTAGGGGGCGGTGGTGTCGCTCATAACCACAAAATTGCCAAAGGCCCGCACGCTGGCTTCGAGCCAGCGGCCGGGTTTGCCCTCGATGCGGCGCTCGATGAGACGGGTGGGGAGGGCTGTGGGCTTGTCGCCTTTGAGCTGACAGAGAACCAATTGCTCAGGCTCATAACCGATGACCACGGGGACTCGGAGAGTCCAAGTGCGGTGAGGCGGGTAGGGGCTGCGGAAGGGTTTGACGGTGTAGATAGGCGAGATATAGCGTCGGTCGTTCAGAAGGCCATGGGTGAGGATGTCGTCATAATAGACCATGCCGGCGGGCATTTCAATCTGATAGTCGCCCCGATAGACTTGCAGAGGCCAACGGACGGTGAGGCTGTCGGTAAGGAGATGATAAGAGGGGTGCTCAGGCACCTCATGCATGGGGACGAGGGTCTCGAAATGGTTGCGGACATAGAGACGGCGGACAGCCTGATTGCCGTTGTAGTCGGAGACAACGATGGTGATTCTGTGAAGAGTGGTGTCGCTGTCGATGAAACCGATGCTGCCGTCGCCAAAGGTGCGGGCATATTTGGTGGGGTCGCCGGGGAGGCGGCGTGTGAGTATGTAAGGCTGACGGGTGGCGGTGTAGTGATTCCAGTCGAGCTGGGCATTGATGGCACGGGTGTCGCCGTAAGTAATCTTGTCAACGCAGTATTGAAAGAAGGGGGCGCCGTCGACCCAAACGTCGATGCGCTCATAGCCATTGTTCATCGTTGACCCTTCAGAACGGTCGGAGGCATAGACACCCACATAGAACCGCCCCAGGACGGGCAGTGGATTGTCTTCGGTGCCGAGGGCACCGCGCCTGCTACTAAGGTCAACCTGATAGGGCGTCTTGGCTCGGTTGAGACGGGTGTTTTTGTCTACTGGCAGTAGACGGATGCCTTTAATAGTAGGTGCAATAGTATCGTCGAGGGTGACTCCGTAGGCCAGTGGGTTGAGGGATTGCTGGGTGCGGGTGTTGCGCACTTCGTAGTGGAGGTGGGGGCCACCGCTCATGCCGCTGTTGCCGGCATAGGCAATAAGCTCTCCCCGCTTGACAGGCAGGAGCCCCTCGGGAAGGGTGGTGTCGAAGGCATAGCACTGATGGGCACGCTGGTAGGACAGGACATATTCGGCGATGGCACCATGATAACCGTCGAGATGGAGATATACGGTGGTGATGTTTCCTTTATGGTTGATGTAGAGCATCTTGCCACCATCGTAGGCGGAGATGCGCAGACGGCTGACATAGCCGTCGGCAGGGGCGTAGACCGGGGTGCCCACGCCTTCGTCGCCCCCAACGCGCAGGTCGATGCCACTATGGAAGTGATTGGTACGGATTTCGGCAAAAGTGCCGGACGGGGCTGCCGGAAGCCGCAGGGGAAGGTCTAACTTGGGCGGCTCGAAAGACTGGGCATGCAGGAGGTTGCATAGTAAGATAACCAAGAGTAGGAACGATGTCATGTATCTTTTCATAATCGTGATAAAGGGAAACGGATGTGTGTCTGTTTGTTTTTCTGAGCTATAAAGGGTAGGAAATCAGTCCATCAGTTCGCGGGCAGTCTGCAGGGCGGCCTGAGTGGGTGGGTTGGAGGAGAGCATGACGGCTATTTCGGTCACGCGCTGGTCGGGGTCAAGCTGGCGAATGCGCGAGATGGTACGGTCGCCTTCGAGGGCCTTGGCCACCTTGAGGTGTTGGCGGGCCTTGGCGGCAATTTGAGGCAGATGGGAGATGGCGATAACCTGCATATGCTGGGCCATGCGGCGCATGATTTCGCCAACCGCAACGGAGATGTCGCCCGAGACACCACTGTCAATCTCATCGAAAATGATGGTGGGCAGGAGGCTGCGCTGGGTGACAACGGACTTGACTGCCAACATGAGACGCGAAAGCTCACCGCCAGAAGCCACCTCGGCCAGCGGCCTGAGAGTGCCCCCCTGGTTGGCGTTGAAAAGCAGGCGGACGTTGTCATGTCCCAATGAATTGAAGTCGGCAGCAGCGGTGATTTCCACTACGATTTTGGCTGAGGCCATACCTACTTGTGCCAGAACGGGAAGGAGCTGCTTTTCCAACTGGCGGGCGGCTTTGGTTCGGGCAGCGGTGACCTTGTCGGCAGCCTGCTGCATCTGAGCAAAGACATTATCGACCTGCTCCATAACTTGGCGAATGCGGTCGTCAAGGCCTTCAGCGGCCTGCAATTGCAGGTCGAGCTGCTGCTGTATGTCGAGGAGGGCGGGGACAGAGTCAACACCATGTTTCTTCTCCAACCGATAGATTAGGTCGAGGCGCTCACTGACCTGCTGCTGCCGCTGGGGAGAGAACTGAAGGCGATCGTCGAGGGAGGCAACGTCGGAGAGAATGTCTTGCAACTCGATGAGGGTGGAGTCGAGGCGTTGATGGAGGGTCTGTATGTCGGCATGGAAAGAGATGACATGGGCTAAAGCGGCGCGGGCAGTCACCAAGCGGGCAACGGCACTGTCGTCACTATCGCCACTGCCATCGCAGACAGCAGCCACAGTGCCCAGAGCCTCTTTGATGGCCCCTGTGTGCTCCAAGAGGTGCGCCTCCTCTTCCAGTTCCTGCTGCTCATCGGGCTGGAGATTGGCCGTGTGGAGCTCATCGAAAAGGAATCGGTTGTAGTCAAGCACCTTGTTGTTCTCGGCATCCTGGGCGGTGAGTTGCTCAAGCTGCCGTTTCAGCGAGCCATACTGACGGTAAAGGTTCTGGTATTTGGCCAAGAGCGTACCATCGGAGAAAGAGTCGAGAAGTTGCGTTTGGAAGAGACTTTCGGTGAGGGTGAGGGTCTGATACTGCGAATGGATATCAAGAATATGAGGGCCTAGTTCTTTGAGGAACTGGAGATTGGCGGGGGAGTCGTTGACGAAGGCACGGCTTTTGGCCGACGGGAGAATTTCGCGGCGTAGGATGAGGTGGTCGTCGTAGTCGGCATCGTACTGCTCAAAAAAGGGTTGCAAGCCGAGGCCAGAGATGTCGAAGGAGGCTTCGACCACACATTTACGCTCCTTGTCGGAGAGCACCTGCGTATCGGCTCGCTGGCCGAGGAGAAGGCCTAAGGCTCCCAAAAGAATAGACTTGCCTGCACCAGTCTCGCCTGTGATGACCACCAATCCAGCATCAAATGTAATATCGGTCTGCTGGATGAGTGCGTAATTTTCGATATGGAGTGTTTTGAGCATGACTATTTTAGCATAACGTTGTAAGATAAATTATTGGGGACAACCCATCTGACACCATCTTTCAAAGGTCCTCAGTGAATGGTCTTCCTGAGGCTTTTTTTTATTATCCGTACCATCAAAGTGGACTTCTTTGATATGGCATCCATCGCTGTCGATGAGTTCGAACATACCATGTTTAAAATCTATGGACAAGAAATGTCTTTTCCCAGTTGGATTAAGAAGACTAAATACTTTACGGAAGGATTGGCATTCATGGGCTTCCATGTCAGAAAGCATGTGTTCCTCTCTATAATAATTGGCCACGCAGACTTGGGTCCCAATCTCATGTGCGTAAGCGTGAATGTCTGGTCCTTTGTGACGCATCACTTTATCATGAAAATCAAGTACCACCTGAGCTGGGTTGCTCGGAACCGAGACATTATGGTGCCTTAATTCTCTTTGTAATATTTCGGCAGTTCTTTCGATGCATGGGAACAACAAGCCGGGGTCTGGCCAAGAGAGCGTAGACACCCTCGCATCCCACTTTATCAATTCTTGGTGAGCGCTGTACCACTTCTCATGCCAACAGTTTCGAGTTTCGCTATCACATATATAAACGCCTTGTTTTTTTGGACTATCAAAACCCGTAAAGCAAGTGTGACTTAACGAGTTGAATTCCTCTACACTGATTTTCTTGAGACAAGGGGATTCCCAAAAGGACTTTATGTACGACTCATATGTGATTTGTGATATTCCCTTGAGAGATGGTATTTTCGAGAACTGATTCCAGTCCAGGTTGACAAATCCCGGATAGAAAGGACCGAACGAGAAATCATGAGAGTAGAGGCTTTCTTCAGCAAAAAAGTCATCGCCTTGCTTTCTTGCAATTTCTCTCATTTCGAAAAAGCCTACAATGGAACTATTTCTTTTGTCCTGAGGGATATTGTTCGTTTCCAACCCTTCAGGTTTAAGCAACATATGTCCATCGGTACGAATCATGAGCGTGAGGCCTTAATGATTTCTAACAGATCTTGACGCGATTGGTCAAAGAAGTCAACCGGGAAATCAGAAAGATTGCCCTGGTTATCAATAGTGATTTTTTGTGGGGTTCCGAAATCGGCAGGTAGATAATAAATAGGTGCCTCTGAAGGCTGAAGACGCTTGGTGCAGACTATAAATCTACGGATGCCATTCACGATATGCTCCGAATGGGTCTCTACAACCACCCTGACACCTGTCGAAGCCATCTGGGCAAGAAAGTAACCCATATTTGACTGTGCTTTGGCATGAAGATGAGCTTCTGGGTTTTCTATCACCAGCCAGTCTTCAACTTTTGCCAACAGGCCCGAGACGATGATTGGAAGGGCATAGCTGATGCCAAATCCGACATTGGGGGTCTTAGACTGTATCGAAGAGCCTGTGCTACTGACTATCGTTTGCAGATAGGAATCACCTTTGTGACGGACCCGTATGTTAATCCCAGGAAAAATAAGATTGGTCCACTGGTCCAATGCAACAGGCAGTTTGACCTCCGTAACATCCAGAGTGCGATTGGGGTCGATGTTGGTCATAACATTATTGTCCATCACTTCAGCCGTATAATGGCCATTGCAACCACAGTAATTATCAGTAGTGCCTATTATCTTTACCTCTGACCTTGGTCCCAATCGCTCAGCACAAAGAATGTTCATTTGGTTCAAAGAAGATGGGTCTGCAGGAGAAGGAATCTCTGCTACCATGGCTGCATCTCTAAGTATAACAGAAAAATCATCAAGAGTTAATACTGCCTTATCTGCTTTCTCATCTCGATATTGAAACAGGATATCGAATACCTCTCCTAATTCTAAAGAATAGTCTGGATCATTTAGCACCTTTGCTAACGGCCTATTGCTGTCTTGGGCTATGAGATATAAGATAAGCAGGGCCTGCAACACCGAACTTTTTCCTGAAGAATTAGCACCTGTTAGCAGCGTGATATTGCCAAACTGGAAAGATGCCTTCCTATAGCATTTGAACCCCTCTATATTAAGATTAACAGCATTCATAGTTAGAGCAGATAAGAATCAAAAAGATTTTTTAACTTCCCATATACATATTCAAAATTCCATTTGGCATTTGTGCTCCAGGTAAGAGCGGAGAAGAAAGACTTGTCATCATTGATCAATTGCGCCAAAGAATCCATTACCTGAGTATCACTTTGCTGAAATAATCTTAGTTTTTTCTCATAGTCTGTTGCATGACGTGCAAAGATTACGGTAATAGTAGTGAACAGGAGTTTATTGATAGGTGTACGGCGTGCCGACTGATAATCTATGTCTATTTTGCGGAAAGCAAATCGATGGAAGATGCGATATGCACTACGGAGACCGGTCTTAAACAGTTCACAGTAATTGTCAAGCTCATCTTGCCTCTGGGAGTTGAGAAAGTCTATAAAATTGTTAAGTTCATCATCAATACGCCCAGAATAATTACCAATTGGGTTGGCAACGTCGTATTGGTCGTAGAAATAAATAAATCGTAGAGCCAATTCCTGGGCAGCCATACGCACATCGCTCACACTACCATCTGTTGCCTTGATAAACTCATCACATGACACCATATTGTGCAGTGTTTTTTGCAAACCCGGACGGGACATACAGTTACGTATTTCCTGAGCATTTAATGGCTTACCCCCAGTATTGAGGCGTTTAAAGAGATCGAACTTTAACGCAGAAGGCGAACGATAGTCTATAACAAAGCCCATAATTTGAGTCTGCTTGAATCGGCGCAGGCGCAACGGAGAGAGTATCCCTTCAAGTTCTTTATATGTGCAGCCATTACACTCCACCAAATACTCTAAATTACTTAATCTTAATTCATTGTGATAAAACTCATCAATAGTATGAAGGCGTTGCAATCCATCAACAATAGCCAAACGTCCATCTTTGTACTGGCTAAAATAAATAGAAGGGAGTGGCAATCCCAAAAAGATAGATTCAATAAGTCGGCTTTTACGGGTTCTATCCCATACAAAATTACGCTGAAAATTAGGGCTTATCTCTATATCTCCATCTTCGATAAACTGAATTAGTTGCGGTATGGAAAATGGTTTACTCTCTACATATATATCGTCTGGAGAATAGCCCGGCTTACCGTAAGTATAATCATCTTCAAAGGAAGCCTCTAATCCGGAATTTTCTGTATCCAACCATTCCTGCGAAAGGCCCAAGAGACGCTCGTTGACCACTGCCTCATCCTCTTCAAACGGGTTCTCTCCTTTCAAGATAAAAATACCATCCTCCTGTTTGAGAGGGATTCTGAGTTCTTTCCCATCCGAGCTCTTCCCATACAATACCATCCCATATTCTTTGGCTCGAATAGGATTGAAAACTGTTTCTTGGTCCTCTCCTTTTAATATAAACCTGACTACTGACATGAATTATAGACCTATATTATCATCAAAGTATTATGATGCAAAGATACATTTTTTTTTTGACATAACGAAATTTACATCAGCATAGGTTCTATACGGAGTAGGGCTGCGTGGAGAGCATCTATGTCGGCGGTGGTGGTGTAGCAGGCAAAGGAGGCGCGGACGGTGCCGGGAATGCCATAGCGGTCCATGATGGGCTGGGTGCAATGGTGGCCAGTGCGGACGGCAACACCGAGTTTGTCAAGCAACGTGCCCACATCGTAGGGGTGGGCGTTGCCCAGAAGGAAGGAGATAACGCCTACCTTGCCGGGAGCAGTGCCGAAGAATCGGATGTTGGGTACAGTGGCCAGACGGTCCATGGCGTAGGACATGAGTTGCTCTTCGTGGCGGACGATGGAGTCCATGCCTCGGCTTTGGATAAAGTCGATGGCGGCTCCCAGGCCTAACACGTCGCCCACCGAGGGTGTGCCGGCCTCGAACTTATAGGGCAGTTCGTTGTAGGTGGTCTTCTCGAAGGTGACATCCTTTATCATCTCTCCCCCACCCTGATATGGTGGCAGCTGGTTGAGAAGCTCCTCGCGGCCATACAAGACACCGACCCCCATGGGGGCATACATTTTGTGGCCGGAGAAGCAGTAGAAGTCGCAACCTAGGTCTTGCACGTCGACCGGCATGTGTGCGATGGCTTGGGCTCCGTCGATAAGGACTGGAACGCCGTGGCCATGGGCTATGCCGACAATCTCTTTGACAGGGTTGACGGTGCCAAGGGTATTGGAGACATGGTTAACGGCTACAAGTCGTGTGCGAGTGGAAAAAAGAGAACGGTAGACTTCAAGGTCGAGTACCCCTTCGTCGGAGAAAGGAATGACCCGAAGGCGGGCACCCACCTGCTCGCAGGCCAACTGCCAAGGGACGATGTTTGAGTGGTGCTCCATGCCGGAGACAATGACCTCGTCGCCCTTATGCAGGAACTGGCGGCCAAAAGTGGCGGCCACAAGGTTGATGCTCTCGGTGGTGCCACGGGTGAAGACAATCTCTTTGTTGGAGGCGGCATGGATGAACTGTTGCACTTGCTGGCGGACTGCCTCATAGCGTTCTGTGGCCTGGGTGGCCAGGTAGTGAGTGCCGCGATGTATGTTACTGTTGAGGGTAAGGTAGTAATTGGTGAGGGCCTCAATCACCTGCTGAGGCTTTTGGGTGGTGGCGGCGTTGTCGAGATAGACCAGCGGATGGCCGTAGACCTGAGTATCGAGAATGGGAAAATCCATAGCACTAAATCTGTTTATACTTGATATACATGACTGCCAAAAAGATGAGGATGAGGGCAAGGAAAATATAGAAAGCCCAACTACAGCCTGGCTTGGGCAGCGGACGATCCTTACGGTTGAAAATCCGGGCAAACTTGATTTTATTATCAATCTCTTCGGGGGATTGTTCAGGGCGGTCGAAATCGTACATACTGTCAATTGTTTCGGAGGAATGACTTCAATGGTGCTTATGCGTTGGGGCTGGAAGACTTGCGCTTGCGGATAAGGGCACGGACCACCAGGAAGGCAACGGCAGCACAGAAGAGGACGATGATGATGACGGAGAGTTCATGGCTGTAGCGCTCGATGACAGAGGGGTCGGCTGCTTTGTAGGCCAGATAGCCCAGTAGGGCAAGGATGCAGTTCCATATCGCTGCCCCAAGAAAGGTGAAGAGGGAAAAGGCGGCAATGTTCATCTTGGAGAGGCCGGCAGGGATAGAAATAAGCTGACGGATGACAGGGATAAGGCGTCCCACAAGGGTTGAGACATTGCCATGCTGGTTGAAATACTCTTCGGCACGCTGCACTTTCTCCTTCGAAAGGCGCAACAAGTGGCCCACTTTGCTGTCGGCGAAAGCATAGATGATGGGGCGGCCCAACCAATATGAAAGGAAATAGTTAATGTACGCACCCAACATGGCTCCCAAGGTGCCTATAAGCACAATCAACCATATCTTCATGCCTCCCTTTGTGTCGGGGTTGCTGGCCACGTAGACGGCTGGCGGGATAACCACCTCTGAGGGGAAAGGAATAAATGAACTCTCCAAGGTCATGAGCAACCCCACGGCAGAATAGTTCATGTGGGCATCATACCAAGTGAGCAGGTCGGCCACAAAACCAGAGGAACTGCTGTCGGTACCGCGCACTTGTTCGGCAATATTGCTGTCACTGCTTGGGGCATTGGTCTGGGCAAAGGACAACTGCGTGGCGAGAAGTGCCAGCAAGAGAAAGCATACTTTTTTATTCATAAGCATCGGATTTCGTATTGGGTTTCTTAAAAGAATTGATGTAATTGACAATTTCTATGTCATTAGAAAACTCTGGGTAATAGGAATAAAGCGAGGGGTAGAGCGAACCAAATTCAACAGCGTCCTCTCTCAAAAGGGCGAAAAGGCGGTTGCGATGCCCCAGCTTATAGTAGCAATAGAGAAGATTGGTGTCAAAAGCAAAACGGTCAGTGGCATCAGCACGGGAGCTTTCCAGTAAGGCACAGGCCTCAGCATAACGCTGTGTCCTGACATAGAGACGTACTAGCCTGAGCCAATGGATGTCGTTGTCAGGTTCAAGGTCAATAGCTCGGCGGTAATAACCTGCGGCCTCGTCAATATAGCCAAGCATCTCGCTACAATAGCCCAAATCATCCCAGGCCGAACTATAGGAGGGGTCTTCCTTCAAGGCATCGTGATAATAGGTAGAAGCGGTGTGATAATTGCACTGCTGAAGGTAAATGTGCCCGATTAGGTAGAGGATATGTGGGCGGTCAGAAGTGTAGTCTAAGGAATCTCGCAAAGCCTGCACGGCACGAGCCGTATTGCCCAGATGGTTGTGGCATTCCGAAAGGCCCAAGTAGGCCTGTACAAAAGTCTTGTCAATGGCAATGGCATATTCAAAGGCATCGGTAGCTTTCTCGAAGAGCGAAAGCCAGCTGTATACAATTCCGAGACAATACCACCCGTTTTTAGAAAATGGATGGTCGGCCACCAGCTGCGAGAAGAAGGCCTGGGCTTTGTGGTCGAAACCCTGATGGTCCCAAAGGCAGGCAAGGTTGTAGAGTGAACGGCTCTCGTCGGGATTAATGGCAATGGATTTACGGTAGTATGAGATAGCCTCGTTGGTTTTGCCCAGTCTATAATATTCATCGCCGATATTGCCATAGACCATGTCGAGCTGATAGCCATCAGAAGCAGTCTTGAGATAGTAGCTTATCGCCTTATCGCCTTGGTTAGTGAGGCTGTAGAGGGTGGCCAGGGCATAAAAGACATCGGTATTGTCGGGCTCGGTACGTTCCAACCGCTTCAAGATAGCCAAAGCCTGCGGATACTGCCCTTGAATGCCAAGGAGATGGGCACGACGCAAACGAATCTCATTGCTTGTTGGAAAGAGCTGTTCGCCCAAAAGCACCGCCGACTCAAGCCCCTCCACATCATAGACCTCTAGGTAGTAGTCGGCTATGACTTCAATCTGCTCCACATCGAAATAGGCACCACCACTCTCCCGCTGCTTCTCAAAATCGAGAACCAGTTCGCGTACATCTTGTTCAAAATTCTTAAATCGGTCTAAATTCATTTAAAAACTAAATCTAACAGTTATGCCACCTTTGGTGGTGGAGTTGGGATAAGAGTTGGAGATATAGGGGGTGTTGATATTCGTCTGGAAGAAAGCACGAAGGGTAAGTGATGAGGAAAGTGCGTATTCGGCCGAAATATCAGCCATCCACACTTCACTGCCTGACGACACCTGGCTGACATTCTGGTTGATTTTACGAATGCTTGTCTTGTTGCTGTTGTAGGTGAGGTTCAGTTGAAGGACGATATCGCTCTTCAGGTGGTGGGTCTCGTCCGCCACCTTGATATCGACGGCCACGTCCTTGAAGCGATAGCCACCGCCAAAGGTGACACCGTTGCGGGTGGTCTCGGTCAGTTGGTTGTTGGAGAAACTGAGGCTGAGCGTGCGGTTTTTCTGGATGGAGAAATTGAGCTGGACACTGTTGGTCATGCTCATGGCAAAGCGGATGAGGGGATTGAACTGCTCGGAAATCTGCACCCCCTCCATGCTGACCGGAGCAATGAAGTCTCCGTTGGTGTTGAAGACGGTCTCATGGCCATAGTCATAATTATCCAAGCCGGAAATAGCAGCATCGGTGTAGTAGCTACCAATCGAATAGGTGGAAGTATATTTATGTGAGATGGAAATGTTGGTAAACCATTTCTTGAGGGCTTGAATTTTGTTGAGGCCGTTATAGTTGATAGACCAATTGGGCAGTGGCATGGCCAGGAAAGGCGAGAAGCCATAACTTCCGGCATCCTTGCCCAGATAAGTGGCCAGGAAGCTTGTGAGGAGCACCGATTGCTGATTGGGACCATAGCCGTAGCGATAGTACTGACCACTCATAGTGTCCATCACCTGCTGGTCAGTGAGCGGGTCGGGATTGAGGTTGGCCAATCGGTCCGAGACCACATGGCGGTTATCAAGAAAGGTGGCAAAGAGGGTGCTGTCGTCACTGAAAGAAGTAGCCCAACTCCATGTGGTGGTGGAGTAGGAACCCGACATGATGTAGGAAAGCGGCCCTTGCACCTGGTCCCAGTCGGAGAGGTATTTGTAGTAATACTCATCACGCGATTGGTAACTCTGCGTGGCGTTTATGTCAATCTTGAAATCACGGATGGGCTCCACCGATGCCTGCATAGTAATCATTCGGTTAAGTGTGTTGGAATGGGAGCTGTTCATCAGTGGGTCCCTTGAAAGCAGGTCGTCCTGCCTGAGCCGCTCCACGAGGCCGTCGTTATACCCCAACACAAATGACGGCCATGGAGCCCATCCGTTGGTTGGGTCCATACCGAAGATGCTGGCTGTGCCCATATAGCCAGGCAGAATAGAGCCTGTAGAATTGCTGTACTGTATGCCGAAGGTCTTGAGCATGGTGACGAAACGGATGCCGAAATTGGCTATATTGGTAAGCGTCTCGGCCAATTGGGCTCGGCGCACCGAGTCGGGATTATTGGCTCGCGCTATGGAGTCCTGCGCCATCTTTTCGCGTTCTTTCTTGGTCATACGCTTGGGGTCCTTGGGCTGTACCTGAGGTTTCTGCTTATAGGCGTTCTTGATAAAGGTGAACCGATTATAGAGCGTCTGCATCTGTCCAGAGACCGAAGCCTGCAACTGACCCGTAGTGTTAAGGGTGGAGCCCTGTGAGGCCAATGCCTGAGTGGTGCCGAAAAAGTTATAGGTCGAACGGTATGTGATGGGCACCCGCAAGAAATCGAGATATGGCAGTTTGGCAATGGGAACATCCCACGTGAGACTAACCGTCTGCTGGTAATTCTGCATCGTACCACCTTTGGAGAGGGCGCTCCAAATGCTGTCGCGGTTCTCTCGGCTATCGACACGGCCGACAGGCTCGTCTATGCGGGCATTGGCCGAGGCATTGTACTGGAGATGGATGCTGCGGCTGAGGTCATACTGCAAGCCGTAGTCACGACGCCAGGTGAACTGCTTGAAATAGGTGGGCTTGATGATTACCAACGCCGCGCCCTTATTGCGGAGGAGGGTCTCCTCGTAGTTGCGGAAAATCTCAGTGCTGAACGAGAGGGACTTGGGTTTATAATACAGGTTGAAATCTTTGATGAACTTGCCGTTCCTGCTATTGATAAACTTAGAACTGGACTTGGCAAAGGGAGCGAACAACCCAGGGTCCTGTGGAGAGTAGGCATAGGTGAAGCCTCCTCGGTGGAGGTCTTTGTTGTAGTATTCGATTTCATCGTCTGACGACCGCTCACGAGAGTAGGCATAAGAGAAAGTGAAATTCTCAATGTCGAAGAAATGGGGTTTCAAAGCGCTCTTGCCGGTTCGCTCCTTGCGCATATTGGTAAGGGTGAGGTTGGTGGTGGTCTTGCGTTTCTGTGTCATTTGGCGCACACTGTCGCGCTCGGCATCGGTCTGATAGGTTTGGAGGTCAGTCCTCAGGCGCACATCCGGGTCCAGAGGGTTGTATTCAGGCGACCCTATCTGTTTGTTCCAATCGAGATAGAAAGGCATACGGATGCCCCACTGCTCGGGGAAAAACTTGCCCAGCTCCATGTCAAGGGTTGACTGCATCTGAAGGGTGTTGACCAACTCAAGCTTGGTGGGATTGTCTTCCAGATTACCGAAACCGGCCGAAGTATATGAACCATAAAGCGAGAGGTTGCCTAGGTCTGCCAGATTGGTACGGGCCAATGCCATGGCGGCCACACCACCCCGGTTGTTGAAATCGGCCAATCGCAACTCGTTGACCCACACAATACACGACTTGGGCAACATATTGTTTCCGTCGTCAAGGGTCTCCTTTTTGGGATTGCGAACACCGACCATGATAACCTTCACTTTGCCCAGATTGGGAGTACCCAGCACTGTGTATTTGCGCCCATCCACATATTCGCTGTATATCAGCTGACTGTTGTAGTTGAGGTCGCCGCTGCGTATCAGACGGTTGCGGTTGGTCTTGATGTCCACCAATTTGGTGAGGTCTATCTCCACATTGTTCTCGGCAGGCCAGATGGCATAGCGGTCATCTTTCCCCACCCCCCAGGGTGTAAACTGCAGGGGAACTTCGTATTCGTAGTAATTGTTGGTATAGTCACTGCCCAGTCGGACAAAGAGCATCAGGTCGCCATCATCTATGGGGTCCGACTCCGATTTCTTCTCGGCATGGACAAACATCTTCACCTTGCCGTAGTTGCGGAGGTCGTAGGATGTGCTGCGATAAACTGCGCGGGCATCGCCCGAGGCCAAATCCGTAATGTCCAGCGAGAGGGCCTGCTCGTTGAGCTGTGTGGAGGTGCTGGAGGTGCTGTACCATTGCTCGCGTTCAATGCCGGGAGGCAGGACATAGGGGACCGGGTAGCGGCTACCGTTTTCCTCAATACTGACGGTGCTGATGCTGAACGAGGTGTTGGCACCGGTGCCGGTGGAATAGTCGCCCGGCTGAAGGAGGTCCTCAGTGTATTTGCGCCAAGTGGCATATACCAACTCAAGGGTGGCAAAACGAAGATGGATAGGCTCCTCGAAGTCCTTGAGGAACATTCGCATAAAGCGGATAGACTGAAATCCATTGAGTTTGCCTATCACCTGGTCGTACTCGCGTACAGGAATGCGGAACTGATACCACTTGCATGATGTGGTAGTGCCATTCGGAAGCGGCACATTCAGAGCCTCCTGGATGTCAACAATATGGTTCTCGCCTATCACCATCTTGGCGGGGTCCAACTCTATCATGTACTGGTAATAATTCTCACCCTCGCTGAGGGTGTTGTCCTTGTTGATATCCTCCACATTGGGATAGGCCGAAGCAGCCGTAGGATAGCCCTCGGGGTTGTCGGCATCGACATGTGAGTTGCCCTCGGGGTTATTGTAATACATGTAGCGCTCGACAATCTTGAGGTTCTGCTGGTCATAGTCGGAACCGCGATAATAGTGGAAATCGTCACCCGAAGGGTCGTTCAATGCCATCTGATAGGCCTGAGAACTGGTGCCGAACAGGAGGGCAACACTGTCGACGTAGTCGGCAAAGAAGGTCTGCTCGTCGGTACTGCCAAAAGTGCTGCTCAATCCATCGTAACCGATGTCCTGATACTTGCGTGACGACTCGTCGTTGTCGAAAGCGTTGACAATGGGTTGGGTGTTGGGCACTCGTCCCCAAATGGTGGTGTCGACCCCGGTGATGTTGTTGGGATTGGTCGGAAGGCCGTTCTCAAAACTCTTACGCCCGTCACGAAGTATGTCCTCGCTGATGTCGCCAAGGTTGATATAGAGTTTGCCGCCCGTGTGTTCCGGATTCTCTATAAAAGGATCCATGAGCCAGAACTCAAGCGTCTCTATGTTGTGGGTCTCAAAATCGGTATAGTCCAACTCTCGCATAATACCGCCCCAACGACTCTTGGGGTCGGCCAATTTGCCTTCCGAGGTGAGGCCGGCACTGAAAGCACTGGGCGCAAGGTCAAAGTTGTAGGGGCCTCGTTCCTCGGGGTAGTACGAAAGGTTCAGCTCGAAGATATAGTTGTAGCTGCCCTTCACCAACTCCTTGTTGGGAAACACCTCCGTCTCAAGAATTCGGCGCGCATAAGGGAGCGAGCGGTCATCAGCGGTGATGTTGCTTGGGCTGCTGTTGTCATAAAAGCTCTGGTCGATGCGATACCAAGACAGTTTGGCCCGGTTGAAACCGTAAGCCCTGCCCGTACCCAGACGGGTCTCAGGAAACTGTGGCAGCGAGATTTGGTAATCCTGTGGCGTACTGGCCAAGTGCCAGTAGGTGATGCCCTTGAGGTCGATGCTGCTCTCCGCCCCCTCAAAGTCGTCAATATAGGTCACCGTGCCTTCGGAACTGCCCGTGGAGGAAAGGCCGGGGATGAGTTGGGCAAATTCGCCCTTGAAGGTAAGGGTGGACGGGGCCTTGGTGTCGATACCTGGGAGCAGGTCAACAAATTTTGTAATGAATGGGGCATCGTGACGGTAACTGATGTCAAATCCCCATATACTATTGCTGGTAGGCTCCTCGCCAAAGTTGTTTTTCTGTGTCAGGGGCTTCTCGGCAAGATTCATGAAAGTGGCTCCCACGTTGAAGTCGGGCTGTATCTCGTAATTGAGATGGGTGCCCACCATAGTCTTGGTGGTCATGCTGAAAGAATTGTCTTCGCAGCTCACGCTGATGGGGGTGCCGCTGGAGAGGATGCTCTCATTGATGATGCGCACCGTGCCCATAGAGTAGTCAACCGTATAGTCTACATTCTCTATCAGGGGCACGCCTCCCGCCGTGACGGTCACCGAACCCTGCGATACACTGTAGCCCAACGATATTTCGCCACTGACAGTGCTGGAGTAGTAGCCCTCCAGATAGAACTTATTCTTGTCGGCATACTGCTGAGCCAAGGCCCGGGTCATGGTGTAGAGGGAGTCAAAACAAAACTGCTTGGCATACTCGTCGTTGCCCAAGATCTGGCGCAAGTCTTTGCCGAAAGGCTCCACAAAGGGGAAGAAAATGCGGCCCGTGCTGGCCTGAATGGTACCGCCTTTGAAGGCTGCGCTGTCAAACCAGTCGAAGACTCCGTCGGCATAATAATAGTTCTGCGAAGCGTCCATGCGGTCCAATCCGAAGAGCTCAATCAGGGGAATGCCCTCTTTGGGGCCGTCGGTGAAATAACCTATTCCCACACCGCCTTCCTTACTCTCATAGAGTATATTCAGGCGGAAATTATCACGCCCCAACTGTGTGCTCTTCAAGAAGTAGACATTCTTCATCATCAGTTTCCACAGCGGACTTCTCACATCCACGCCCGTACCCTTAATCAGTTTTACAATCAGGGTGTTGGGGTCGTTGATACCGTCGGTTGTGAGTTCGCCCACCTGATAGACCGTCTCGTCGCCAATCACCTGATACTGGAAAGCCACTGCCAGCACCTGGTCGGAGCTGAGGGCCTGATTCAGCGTGATGAATCCCAGTTCCTCATTATATGTATATTCGCTGCTGTTCAGCAGTCGGGCACTCTCTATCTTCTCGTAGTCGGTGCCGGGGGTGAGCCCCAACCCCTGCATATAGGAGGTGACATTGTTTATGCTGCGTATGCGGGCCGGATTCATGTATTGCAGCAAGTTGTTGCTGCTGTTGTTGGGCTTCTCCGAGTAGCCGCCCATCAGATGTGCATTGCTGGGGTTGTTCTCGCCCAGGTCGGTCAAGGCCAAGATGTTGCGGTTGTTGGTCACCGCGGCACCCACATTGGTCCGCCACACCTCCATGCGGATAATCTTGATATTGGTGTTGGGGGTAGGCAGGGTGGCCATGGCCTCATTGTAGTGCTCATAGAAGTATTGCGAGATGAAATAATGGCGGTTCTCCTCATACTCGTCGGCCCTGATTTGGAACTCCTGAACCGAGGCTCCGCCCTGAATCTGCATATTCTCAGTGCTGGTCTCTTTTTGTGAAAGCACAGCGTCAACCGTGAGTTTGCCAAACTTCAGTTTGGTGTGGAATCCCCACAACTCCTGACTGCCCTTGATGAGGGTGGTGTTGAGGGGAAAAGAGATATTAGCCGCCTCAAAAAGTTGGATTATGTCGTCTTCCTTGCCTTCGTATTTGAGCTTGATTTTGTTTTCAAAGTCGAAGGTGGCCTGGGTGTTCCAGTTGATGTCAAAATCAAAAAGGTCACCAATCTTGGCATTGAGGCTGACCTGTATATTCTCGTCGAAACCAAAGCGGGGATTATTGCGCTTGTTGGCATCCAGCTGCGGGTCCTCACGATGGTTGTTGGCCAGATAGAACGAAAGGTCCGCGCTGCCAGTCGGGGTGATGCTAATGTCGGGAATGGCCAACAGACCGTCCACCTTGCGGCTTATCTCGCTAAAGCCCGGAATGCGGCTGAGCCAGCCGTCGTCGGTCGCCGTGTCGCCCGTAGCCGAACGGTCGTGCCAGTATTTCTGCATCACCTGATTCATCTGGTAGTCCTGATATTCTTCAAAGGTGAGGTACTCGCGGTTAATGACCATATCGTCCAGCCTGGTAATGCGCACATAGCTGTCGCTCTGAGGGTCATACTCCACCATGGTGGTGATGCCGCCCGTCGGCTCCTGTGCCTGTGCTGGCGTGGCCACCAACACCATTATATGCAGCAAAAGCACTGCCACCAAGTGTGGCAGCCTGCCCAACCTATTATGAACCGTTCGATTTATAATTCTTCTCTTTATCGTTCAACTACTTGTTATCAACCACCTGCAGGTCACAACCGTTTGAGGGCCTCCTTTATCAGCCCCTCCACCGAGAGACTGTTATCCAGCCCTTGCAGCACCTTGTCGGCCGCACTCTTGGGGAACCCCAGCATCACCAGTGCACTGAGGGCCTCATCTTTGTGTTGGCTGAGGACGGGAGAGGCGGCAACGGCAGAAGCAACTCCACCCACCTTGTCCTGCAGTTCCAGCACTATGCGCTGGGCCGTCTTGGCCCCGATGCCTTTCACCCGTTGCACCAATTTCACATCTTGGGCGGCAATGGCGTTGGTGAGTTCCTCCACCGAGAGAGACGAGAGCATCATGCGGGCAGTGGCCGCACCCACCCCGTTGACTCCCAACAGCATACGGAACATCTCACGCTCTTTCTGGGTATAGAAGCCACAAAGGATGTGGGCATCCTCGCGGATGACCTCGTGCACCCACAACTTCACCTCGGGCTTGTCCTGAATGGCACTGTAGGTATTGAGGGTTATTTCCAGCAGATAACCCACTCCGCCGCAGTCCACCACGGCAGTAGCGGCTGTGAGCGAGGCGAGTTTTCCTGAGATATATTCGTACATAGTCTTTATTTTTGCCTTTTTAGTTCTTATTCCTTCCGCCTCCCTTACGCTCCATGCCGTCGCCCTCATCGGGGTACTGGTAGCCAATGCCCAGGGCTGGCGAGTCCTCGGCCAGATGATAGTCTCCGCTAGAGGGGTCGACAAACTTGGGGTCTTCGTCCCACTCGCCGCCACGCACCAGACAGTGGTCGAGTCTTGCACTCACCGTAGCGGTGCTGTCCAGTTCCAAATAGAGTTCGCCCGCCTCGCGAGTGCCGTAGATGATGCAGTCGGTGAGGGTGGCGCGCATAGGCCACACATAGTGGGCATCCATATAGTCGCGGGTGTTGGTAATGAAGACACTGGGTATGGTGCGCGAGGCATAGTTCCAATAGTTGGCAAAGGTGCAGCCCGTGAAGTCGTAGCTACCGCCATACTGCATCACCACGGTGGCCTGGCCGCAGTTGGTCACCAGCAGGTTGTCGCCCTCTACGCGGGCGGTCTGCATATACAGGCCTACAAAGCTCTGGTTGCGTATCTGCGTGTTGCTGATAGTCAGGGTGGGATTGCTGTTGGCACAACTGTCCACCTGTATGCCCACAAAACCATTCTCCACAAGGGCATGGTCAATATGGCTGTTCCAGCTGCCTTTGCTTATCCATATCTGTCCCCACTGGCCGGGGAGATAGTCATACCAGCCATCGTGGCGCACCGAGGTGAAGAGCACCGGACTGTCGGCACTTCCCCGCACGTCCAAAGTGGCACTGTCATAGACCCACAACACTGCGTCGTCGCAAAAGTAAAGCTCGTCGCCCGCCTGCAGGTGCAGCGTGCGGCGCGAGTCCACAACGGCATAACCGATAATGACATGCGGCAGGTCGTGACGCCAATGGTCGCAGTCGATGACACTATAGGCATAAGGGTTGCCGTATATGTCAAGAGGGTAGCTCCCGTCGGCATAGTGGAGCGTATCGGTCGGGACATGGTAAACCGCATTGCGCCCATAGGCCGTCAGAGGCAACCGCTGCTGCCGTCCGCCGGAGCGGAAAAGCACGGCATCCTCTATGAGGAACGGCTCGGTGGCCTCGTTGGGGCGTATATTGGCACGGACAAACACAAACAGGCTGTCGCCGGGTGGCAAGACCAGGTCTCGAGCCACCATGTTGGTGTCGCCGTTCACGTTCAGACGGAAGCGGGAGGCATAGCCCTGCTCCAGTGTGACCTGTTCTACCGTCACCTCGTTGTCGCTACGGTTGTAGACTAGGAAGTACTGCGTGGTGGTGCCCATCTGAGTGAACACGGTGTCGAACGCCATGGTGTCGCACGAGAAGTCCAGAGCCAACTCGGCTGGGGCACCGGTAGGCTCTTTCTGACATGCGACAAAAAGCATTGGCAAAACCAATGCCCCAAGAAGCAGACCATGCAGTGTTCGTTTCAACATATCAATCGTTTGTCAGTCCTTTATGGCGCAAAGCGGAGCGGTCCCTCTCAGACAGCGACCTCCCCAACACGCCAAATGTTTTATTTCAGTAACGCAAAACAAAACATAATATTTTGTGCCGAACATTTTTTTTAGCCCCTGCCACACCGCCCCACCGCTGCCACCAACCCAAATCCCACTCGCTTCCGGATCGAAACAGACTCGAACCCGCCCCGAAATACAAGCGGGCGCAATGCGCATAGCAACGCCATGCGATATGTTGCGGGTGGGGGTAGAATGCACAATTCTCAACACCGCCACCCTTTTAGTTGTTAGGGGACTTCTATAAATCACCC
>DFDY01000059.1:1472-14094 GCA_002368955.1 Bacteroidales bacterium UBA3816 | reverse complement strand
TTTTTACCTTTTACTTTATCACAAACTCCCAATTCTCAATTCTCAATTCTCAATTCTCAACTCTCTCATCCCCGCCCACCCTTTTAGTTTTTAGTTTTTACCTTTTACTTTATTCCCTAAAAGTCCCCAAAAAAGTCGTATCTTTGCAGGTTCAAAAACGATTAAGATGAAAGGTCTATTAGCCATTATACTACTCTCATTCAGCGCACTGGCAGGAGTGGCACAGACTTCGTGGGTGGGTGAGGACCTGCCGTGGATGCCCGAGCGCCGCGCCAATGGGATGCGCCGCATGGTGCAGTATATCCCGTCGGACAGCGTGATAGGTGCCCGCGAGGTGGTGCGAACGGCCTACTATGACCGCCACGGCTATGAGACAGGGCCGATGATAGACTTGGAGTACGACACCCTGGGGCGACTGATACGCCGACAGGAGAAGGAGGTGCGCGAGGTGGCTGGCGTGCAGTTCGTCGACACGGTGCGGATTCAAACCCTCAGTTACTCGCCCGAGGGACTGGTGAGCCGCTACAGCGACATGAGCCTGCACCGCATAGGGGGCTCGTGGTACAAGTCGATGATAGACACCCACATCAACACCTACCAACTGACGGGCATGAGCCTGCAGGCCGGCCTAGGGGTAACACGCTGCACTTATCGCCGCAGCCACCAGTGGCGGCCGGCTTCCTATTTCGGCTATAATAATGGCCGCAAGGGCGACGTGCCTTACAGCACAGAGACGACTTGCACCTGCGAGCGGCTCTTCGACCAGCAAGGAAGGCTGGTGAAAGAGGTGCGCGAGGACTGCGACGAGGGGCTGCACAGCTACGGCCGCGAGTATGTCTACGACGAGCAGGGGCGCATCGCACAAGAGTACCGCAACACTTACGAGGACCTCGACACCCTCTATTACCGCTACAATATACTGGGCCAGCTGATAGGCATGGACGGCGTGGGCTACTCAGAGGACATGAAGGTGGACATACATATCCGCTGCCAGACCGACGGCAAACCCCTGGAAGAGTCCACCACCTGGTGGAACATGGAAGAGGAGGGCGACCCCGAGAGCTATCCGCAGGCCATTCTGCGCACCTACTACAACCCGCAGGGCGACGTGGTGCGGACGGCCTACCCCGGCGAGCCCGTCTATGAATACGAATACGAATATTGGTAAACTACTAAATGTACACAGGAGAACTGATTTCATTGGGCGTGGCCTGCTCGTGGACCATCACGGCGCTGACGGCCGAGGTGGCCTCGAAACGCATCGGGTCGCTGCCGCTGAACGTCACCCGCATGGCCATTTCGCTGCTGCTGTTGGCCCTAATTTTGTTCATCACCACGGGTGTCCCCTACCCTCTTTACGCCGACGGCCGCACCTGGCTGTGGCTCTGCCTGTCGGGGGTGGTGGGCTATGTCTTTGGCGATTTCTGCCTCTTCAACAGCTACATACATATTGGCTCGCGTTTCGGGCAGCTGTTCATGACCCTCTCGGCTCCGACAGCGGCTCTGGTGGGCCGGCTGATGCTGGGCGAGCACATGGGCGGCATGGCCTATGTGGGCATGGCGGTGACGCTGGTGGGCATCGCCATTACCATCCTGGCCAAGAAAGAGCCCGAGAAAGAGGGCGCCAAACAGTCTGCCGGGCTGAAACTGCGCCTGCCGCTGAAAGGCATCCTCTACGCCACCGGCGCGGGCGTGGGACAGGGCTGCGGACTGGTGCTGAGCAAGGTGGGCATGAGGCACTACGAGGCCTCCATAGCCGCCGCAGGCATCGGCGACCTGAGCACTTTTGTGCCTGCAGGGTCGTGGCTACACATTCCGCTGGGCACTGTGATGCCCTTTTCATCCACTATGATACGCGGCCTGATGGGCATTGTGGGGTTCAGCATCGCGCTGCTGCTGTTCACCCCTAAAGGCGGGCAGCAGTTGGTGAGTGCCGTGAAGGACCGCAAGTCGATGCTGTGTGCCCTCTGCTCCTCGTTCTTCGGGCCCTGCGTAGGGGTGAGCCTGTCGCTGATGGCCACACTGTACACCAGCACGGGCATCGCGCAGACCATCATGTCGCTCACCCCCATCCTCATCATTGCGCCTGCGGCTTTCCTGTTCCACCAACGGGTCACCTTCCGCGAGGTCCTTGGTGCCGTCATCAGCGTGGTGGGCGTCTGTTTTTTCTTCCTCTGACACAATAATTGTGCCCAAGGGGCGTTACGGCTGAAGATTTATGACGGAAGAAACCCTACATATCGCCGACCACTGCTGTCACCTCATTTCCTGCGGCAATACCCCGGCATGCCTGCTGGTCAAGCCTTTGGGCGTTTTCGAAAGGAAATGCCTGAGGGAGGAGTGCGGCATGATTGCCGAGCGGACTTCCGTCCCCTTCGTCATGGCAGCCTTCGAGGTGGAGGATTTCGATGCTTTCCGCCACGAAGACCCTAAGACATTCGATTTCGTAACCAACGCTTTAATTCCAAACCTGCTAGGGCGTTACGGCAACCTGCCCTTGGTCGTGGGCGGCTACTCCTTGGGAGGGCTCTTCGCCCTCTGGTGCTGCACCCAGACCCATGCCTTTGAGGCCGTGGCCGCCTGCTCGCCCTCCCTATGGGTGGAGTGGTGGAGCGGCTATGCCACCGCCAACCCACCCCAAGCCCACTTCCTCTACCTCAGCGTAGGCGACACCGAGGAGAAGACACACAAGAAACCCTTCTCCATGATGGGCGACTGCATCAGGGCTCAGCACGAGCGAAACCTCCAACTTGTGGGACCCGCCCGATGCACTTTGGAATGGAACAAAGGAGGACACTTCAACGAAATTGAACAGCGCAAGGCAAAGGGTTTTGCCTGGTGCATATCGAAAATAATCAATGGCGAATAACAACAAAATTCTCAACTCTCAATTCTCAATTCTCAATTCTCAATTTCCCAGGCCCCAAGGGCTCAGCCGACAGCTGCTCAAATATGCCCTGCCCAGCGTGGTGGGCATGCTCATAGTGGGGTTGCAGACCATCATTGACGGCCTTTTTGTTTCCAAGGGGGTAGGCACCCTGGGACTGGCCGCAGTGAACATATCCATGCCGCTAATAAACGTCATGCTGAGCGTGGCCATCATGATCGTATCGGGCGGCGTGGTGATTGCCGGGACGGCGCAGGGGCGCGGCGACCACAAGTTGGTGAGGGGCTACACCACGCTCACCTTCATTGTGCTGGTGGCCACCATAGGGCTGCTTTCGCTGCTGGTGGGGCTGAACCTGCACCGCCTGTGCTATTTCCTCGGGGCCAACGACGAGGTATACCCCTATGTGCGCAACTACTTGGGCATCATCGGCTGCGCCTTCATCTTCTACTGCATTCCCAACTTCACCGAAGCCTTCACCCGCCTGTCGGGCAAGCCCGGCTGGGTGTTCGTGAGCGGCACGATATGCTGCGTGGTGAACGTGGTGCTGGACTATTTCTTCGTGCTGAAACTGAATTGGGGCGTGAGCGGGGCGGCCATAGCCACCTGTGTGGCCAACAGTACCGCAGCATTGGTGCTGGCACCGCTTGTGAAATTCGGAAGGCTGCGCGGTTCGTGGCGCGAAGTGGGGCGCATTTTCTACAACGGCTCGTCCGAGATGCTCATATCGGTGTCTGCCGCCATCACCACCTTCATTTTCAATCTGGTACTCATGCGCGAAGTGGGGCCCACCGGAGTGGCGGCACTGACCATTGTGTGCTACCTGAACTTCATAGTGAACATGTCCATCTTCGGCCTCTCGCAGGCACTCTATCCCCTGATGTCGTACCAGATGGGGGCGCGCAACTATCGCGGGGTGCGCAGCCTGCTGGTGTCGTCGCTGCTGTTCAGCGGCTGCATCGGCATAGGTGTATACTTGGCAGTACTAGTCTACAAGCACCCCATAGTAGGGGCTTTTGCCTCGGGCGACTGGGAGTTGAAAGCCCTTGCCACCACAGCCACCACATGGGTGACCCTGCACTACCTTGTCTCCTTTGTCAACATCATAGGCAGCAGTTTCCACACGGCGGTGGAGCGGCCGTTGGAGTCGGCGGTCATAGCCCTGTGCCGAAGCATCGTGTTTGTGCTGTTGCCGCTGCTGCTGCTCACCCCCATCATTGGCCACATGGGCATCTGGCTGAGCATGCCCATCGCCGAGGTGCTGACGCTCTCCGTTTCGTTACCCCTGATGCGGCGCACCCTCCGCCACATCCGCTTAGTGACCTCCCCCTCTGTAGCCAGTCAGAAATGATAATTGAGCGAAAGTTCCATGCTCACGAAGTCTCCCATGCCCGCATGGGCACCCTTGCTGGGGCACAGGGCAGAAACGTGATGGAAGTTATAGCCCGTTTTGAGGTTGAACTTTAGCTTTTCCCAACCGAATCTGAAATTAATGTTCGGCTCTACAAAAAACGAATGGGCAACCACATCTTCTTCCTTCACGGTGTTGCCGAAAAACGCAGAATTGATGAGCGAAGCATAATAGTAGCCGCACCTTGCGCCAAACGCAACGTCGATATGCTTATTGGCAAGATTCTTCCATCCCATATTGCCTTGCAGGAAGCACGTAATGTAGTTACCACTATGCCAAGATTCCATATCGTGCAGCCGATCGTTACCATACCCAACAGAAGCCCCACCAAGCACCTCAAGGACCCTGCTGTCAGCATTGCAATACCAGCCCGAGACCAACTGACCATAATATTGATTATCATGATACTTGGCATCAGCCTGAATCAGGACATTGTCCGTCAGACCATACGACACGGTGGACCTAAGGCCGAGGGTTATTGGCAACACCGCCACGTCCAGACGGACATCATTCTTGCCGTCAAGCATGGCGAAATCCATACATGTGGGAGCATAAACGCCTAATCCACTTAAAGAATACAGCGAATAACCCATCCATAAAAAACAGTACCCAAGTGTTCTCATAGCAATATCTTGTTTTCTCAATTCTCAATTCTCTTTTTTTTATACCCAATAAACGTTCAAAGGGGGGCAAATATTCCTCGTGGAAGAAAAAAAAACGCCCTCGCGGCTAGGAGTGTCGCGAAGGCGCAAAGAGTTTAAAGGGGCATTAGTGATTATGCATTAGGCAACTTCCATAATCAAGAATCAAAGGTCCAATTACTTACGAACCAGCCAATAATCAATAATTACCATCTTTTATTTTAGTATTTTTCGTTTTTTTAGATGTTCCCATTAACGTTCAGCTCTACAAAGATTCGTTCCAGAGTGACTGCCGCCACTCTCAAATCTCAACTCTCAACTCTCAATTCTCAATTCTCCTAATGGCAGAACATGAAGCCAAAATAGCCACGGGGGCCTGACGGTTTAAGCAGGGCGCCATCGTGGACGGTCAGCATCCAGTCGACCTTAAACGTGAGATGCACACGGGGGGTCAAGCAGAAATCAGTGCCCAAATAGGGCGATAGATAAAAGAACGACTGCTTGTTATAGACAGCATTAGACTCAGGTGCCCAGTCATCCTGACTGCCATCGAGGATGTAGAGCCCTTTCATAGAGCCACCGCCAACCCCAAAACCAATGTACGGCCACCATTTACTCTGCCGCCAGCAGAGGTCGGCCAGCAGACCGCCCGACCCGGTGCGTATGTAGCTGCCGTCGGACAGCACACTGCGGGCATCGGAATAGTTGGAACTAAGGGTAGACACATAGCCATCAATGCCAACCCTGAGTAGTTTTCCCAGGTTCACTCTGAGAGCACCGCCAATGCCAGTGGTGAGCCCCTGGGGAGTGACCGGCGCGCTGGCATCTATGCCTGAGAGATAACCGGCATGGAGCACCATGCCACCTGTGAAACCCTGATACACACGTGCCGTCTCCTGGGCATGCAAACCCAAAGGCCACGACAACGCACAAAATGACAAAACAATAAACATATATTTCTGTCTCATAATCTATTGTATTTAAAACTTTAAATCGTTTTTACCTTGCAAAAATAAATAATAAAAAGAAATACCGTATCATTATTTATAGTGATTCCTACAACACCATGCTCTTAAAACATAAAAACAATTAGTAAAAACAAACGTAAAAAAGGCCTCCTGTGGAGGGTTTCGATAGCGAAGCGGAGAAAAAATGTATTAATTAACCTCACAATAAAAGAGGGATGCAAAGGAGGAGAAAGCCGCCGAGACGAGTCACGGAAGCGACGTACCCATCATACAAACAACTATAAATCAATAGATAGCAACAACTAACAACTAATGTTCATAAATTTTAAAGTTAATTATTTTGCTATTTAAAAAATAAAAAATACCTTTGCAATTGGATTTTAGATGATGGAGAGTATCACTAAACATTGTCTGTCATTTTGTTATGTGCTGGCTGAGCGTTTTATTAGAAAACAAAAAGAACTTTAAAAATATTAAAAACTCATAACATGACAATCAACAAAGCATTCGCCGGAACCTTAGAGTCGGGCGACATCATGATTCAGATTGAGCCTTCGGACAAAGAGGGCCTGAACATCGAGCTGGACAGCACTGTGATGTACCAGTTCGGTGAGCAGATCAAAAAAGTGATTGCCGAGACCCTGACGGAGCTTGGCGTAACCAGTGCCAACGTGAAAGCCACCGACAAGGGGGCCCTCGACTGCACCATTAAAGCTCGTGTAACCTGCGCTGCCGTCCGTGCAACGGGCAAGGATGTCTGGGCTTAATCGTTTCATTTAAACTCTCAAGTATTATGCAAAGATTAAGAAGAACTATGATGTTTGTGCCGGGCAACAATCCCGGGATGATGTCTGACGCATTCATTTACGGTCCCGACTCCATCATGCTGGACCTCGAGGACTCCGTGACCATGGCCGAGAAGGACGCCGCCCGTCTGCTCGTGCACAACGCTCTGAAGAGCATCAACTATGGCAACACCGAGATGGTGGTGCGCATTAACCCCCTGAACACTCCCTTCGGCAAGAAAGACGTGGAGGCCGTGGTGACCGCCGGCGTGCACGTCATCCGTATGCCCAAGACCGAGACCGCCGAAGAGGTGGTGGAGCTGGAAGAGGAGATTGAGAAGGTGGAGAAGAGACTCGGCTGCGTGGGCCGCACCCAAATCATGGCCGCCATCGAGTCGACCAAAGGCATCATCAATGCCTACGCCATTGCCACTGCCAGCAAGCGCATGATGGGCATTGCCCTCGGTGCCGAAGACTACTGCGCCAACCTGAAGACCCAGCGCACCACTACTGGCGAGGAGCTGCTCCTGGCCCGCGAGACCATCGTGGTGGCCGCCCGCGCCGCCGGCATCGACGCCCTGGACACCGTCTTCTCCAACCTCAACGACATGGAGACCTTCCGCAAAGAGGTGGAGCTCATCAAACATCTGGGCTTTGACGGCAAGAGCATCATCAACCCCCGCCAGATTGAAATCATCAATGAGATTTTCACTCCCACCCAGAAGGACATTGACAAAGCCAAGGCCATCATGGGTGCCATCAAGGAGGCCGAGGCCAAGGGCAGCGGCGTCATCGCCCTCAACGGCAAGATGATTGACAAGCCCGTCGTCATCAGAGCACAACGTACCATCGAGCTGGCCATCAGCGCCGGCGTTTTAACTAAGGAGGACTTGTAATGAACGCAACCAAAGATAGACAAGATTTAATCTTAGCCGAGGCTAAGAAACTCAATAAAGAGGTTTTCGACGAAAAGAACCTCGTGAAGAATCCCACCGAGAAACAGCAGTTCCAGAAAGAGTCTCCCAAGCTGGTGACCCTGGAAGAGGCCATCCGCAAAAGCGGCCTCAAGGACGGCATGACCATCTCGTTCCACCACCACTTCCGTGGCGGCGACAAGGTGGTGAACATGGTGGTGGACAAACTGGCCGAGATGGGCTTCAAGAACCTCTCGCTGGCCGCCTCGTCGCTGCAGGACGTCCACGAGCCCCTCATCGAGCACATCAAGAACGGTGTCATCACCAGCATTTCCACCTCGGGTCTGCGCGGCAAACTGGCCGACGAGATTTCGCGCGGTTTGATGGAGAAGCCTGTGATTTTCCGCTCCCACGGCGGCCGCGGCAGCGCCATAGCCAGCGGCGACCTGCACATCGACGTGGCCTTCATCGGTGCCTCCTCGTCGGACCCCCTGGGCAACGCCTGCGGCTATTCGCGCAGCGAGAACGCCAAGAGCATCTGTGGCTCTCTGGGTTACGCCCTGCCCGACGCCCAGTATGCCGACAAGGTGGTCATCCTGACCGACGACCTAGTGGCCTACCCCAACACCCCCAACTCCATTTCGGAGCACAATGTGGACTATGTGGTTGAGGTAGATAGTGTTGGAGACTCCTCCAAGATTGCCAGCGGTGCCATCCGCGACACCAAGAATCCCCGCGACATCCTTCTGGCCAAGCAGGCTGCCAAGGTCATCGTCAACAGCGGCTACTTCAAAGAGGGCTTCAGCATACAGACCGGTTCGGGCGGTGCCTCGCTGGCTGCCGTCAAGTATATCCGTCAGAGCATGATCGACCAGAACATCCACGCCTCCTTTGCCTTGGGCGGCATCACTGCCCACATGGTCAAACTGCATGAGGAAGGCCTCATCGACCGCCTCATCGACGTGCAGTCCTTCGACCGCGTGGCCGCCGAGTCCATCATGAATGACCCCAAACACAAAGAGGTTTCGGCCAATGAGTATGCCTCTGCCGACGAGCCCGGCAGTGCCACCCACTATCTGGACATCGTCATCCTCTCGGCCCTCGAAGTGGACACCGACTTCAACGTGAACGTGTTGGTGGGTTCCGACGGCATCATCCGCGGTGCCATCGGCGGCCACCCCGACACTGCTGCCGACTCCGCCCTCTCCATCATCGTGTGCCCGTTACTACGCGGTCGCATCCCTTGTGTGGTCGACAAAGTCACTACGCTGATTACTCCCGGTAAGAGTGTCGATGTTGTGGTGACAGAGTACGGCATCGCTGTGAATCCCAACCGTCCGGAGATTGCCGAGCGTCTGAAAAAGGCCGGCCTGAACGTGGTGGACATCAACTGGCTGAAAGAACGTGCCCTGCAAGTCATCGGCACCCCCGCCCCGCTGCCCTTCGGCGACAAGGTGGTCGGCGTGGTCATGAACCGCGACGGTTCCGTCCTCGACGTTATCAAGAACATCAACGCCTAATCTTTTTTGCAGGCTGCAGGCCATGGGGTTCCCTCCCATTGGCCTGCAGCCAATAACTTAATGAATCATTTTATGGAAGTCACTCTTGACGAGCTCCTGCTCAGCCGCGACAACCGCCACCAGATGCACTTGGACCTGCTGAAACAATATCCCGGTCGCACATTGGTTTCGGTGACCATGGTGATGCCCGGGCCCGTCAAGAGTAATTCTATTTCCCTCACTCTGGCCGACAAGGCCGAAGCATTCCTCCAACACTGCCAGCAGCTTCAAATCGAACACCTTATCCGTCGGGACCTCAACACAGGTTCCGAAATCTATTTTATCAGTCGGCTGCCCCTGCTGGAGGCCAAGGCACTCTGTTGCCGCATCGAAGACCGGCACCCGCTGGGACGCCTGTGGGACTTCGACGTCATCCAACCCGATTCCACACCCCTCGCGCGCACCGCTATAGGCCTTGCGCCCCGCAAATGCATCATCTGCGGCGACCAGGATGCCATCGACTGCATCCGCGCCCGTCGCCACACCAAGCCAGCCCTCTACGCCCGCGTGGAAGAACTGTTCAACCAGTATCAAGACACTCCTGACGACTATGAACTCTGAATTCGAGATACGCTCTCTCAATGTCAACGACCGCCGCACACGGGTGAAGGTAGAGGTTTTCCTCGCCGAGAACGGTTTGCGGCTGGACACTGTGGAGCAGTATTTTGGCATTTTCCGTCTGGAGGAGGACGACATCCTGACCGCCGGAGGCCTCTACCACGACATTATCAAATGCGTGGCCGTCCGGCAGGACATGCGCGAGGAACGGTTGTTCAACATGCTGGTGTCGCACCTTATGAGCGTGGCCATGCAGAACGGCTATTTCTCCACCAAAGTCTACACCAAGCCACAAAATCTTGATATTTTCAACTCCCTCGGGTTCAAACCGATTGCCCAGTCGCCCCACGCCCTCTTTATGGAGAACTCGCTCAGCGAGCTCAACCGATACAAAGCCTATCTTGCCACCGAGCGCAGCCATGTCACTGGCAGCAACTTGGGCCTTATCATCATGAACGCCAACCCCTTTACCAAAGGGCACCGCTACCTGGTGGAACAGGCTTCGGCACAGGTGGAGCACCTATTTGTCACCGTGGTGAAGGAGAACCTCTCGCTTTTCGACTACAGCCATCGGCTGGAGATGGTTACCCGTGGCTGTGCCGACATTGCCAATGTGACGGTATTGGAGGGGTCGGACTATCAGATTTCTGCCGCCACCTTCCCCACCTATTTCCTCAAGCAGGTGACCGACGCCACTGACGAGCATATACGGCTCGACCTCGACATCTGCCTCCGCCACATCATCCCCTCCCTTTCTGCCCCCGGAAGCCACTGGACACGCATTGCGGGCAGCGAACCCACCGACCCCCTCACCGCCCGCTACAACGAACTGATGCGGGAAATCCTGCCCCAGCAGGCAGTGGATTTTGTGGAAATTGCCCGCTTGGAGCAGAACGGCCAGGCCGTCAGTGCCAGTGCCTTGCGCAGCACTTACGACCTCACTCTCCTCTACCCTACCAGCATCCCCTATGCCATCGGGGTGTTTGCCGCCGAAGCCCTCCGCGAGGAACTCAACCTCACCCCCAAGCCCGGCCTTATCGACCGCCAGGACAACGGGGCCCACGGCGACATGAACCATGCCGTTATGCTTCGCAGCATCCGAGCCATCGAACCCTATTTCATCCAACTGGCCGCCATGGGCAACCATTTGGAACTGCCCACAGCACAAGACATCATCCGCTGCGGACTTGAGGCCGAGAAAGCCATGTTTGCCGCCACAAACGGCATAAACACACACAAAGGGGCCATCTTCTCGATGGGCCTTTTCTGCATCGCCGCTGCCAACAGTTTCTATCACCTCCAACGGGTGAGTCCCGACCTCCTTCAGTCGGCCATCAAGACCATGGCGCAGGAGATACCCGCCGCCCACGACACCCACGGTGCCAATGTGCGCCAACAATACCGTGTGAAAGGTGCCCGCGACCTCGCCGTCGAAGGCTACGGCCAACTTTTCGAGCAGTGGCTGCCCTTTTATCGCCAGCACGTTGCCGACGACTGCCTGCAGCAACGGCTGCTTTTATACATTATCTCCACCCTCGACGACAACAACCTCTATCACCGTGGTGGAGAGCAACTGGCACACGAAGCCCAGCAACGCTGCGCCCAGGTGCTGCAAGACTTCAGTATGGAAAACATTCTGGTGCTCAACGACTGGATGAAAGCCCGCAACCTCTCTCCTGGCGGTTCTGCCGACATGCTGGCCCTCACCCTTTTCGCCGCCCACCTATTATATAATATATAGACGACACGAAAAAACTCAAAACAAATAACAACAAAAACAAAACACTATGGTAGAATTAATCAACAAAGGAGTTTACCTGTTAGACGGTAAAGAAATCAAGATGGATGCCGCAGGCATGCCTTCCAAGGAAGAGGCCCGCGAAAACACCATTGCTTATTCCATTCTCCGTTCGCACGACACCACGGACGAGAAAGGCAATAAGATGCGCATTAAATTCGACGCCCTGATTTCGCACGATATCACCTACGTCGGTATCATCCAGACCGCCCGCGCCAGTGGACTCACCAAATTCCCTCTCCCCTACGCAATGACCAACTGCCACAACTCGCTCTGCGCCGTTGGCGGCACCATCAATGAGGACGACCATGTCTTCGGTCTTTCCGCTGCCAAGAAGTATGGCGGCATCTTCGTCCCCACCAACCAAGCCGTTATCCACCAGTATGCTCGCGAGGCCATGGCCAAGTGCGGCAACATGATTCTCGGCTCCGACTCCCACACCCGCTACGGTTCGCTGGGCAACATGGGCGTTGGCGAAGGCGGCGGCGAGCTGGTCAAGCAGCTGCTCAACAACACCTGGGACATCAATGCTCCCGAAGTGGTACTCGTATGGCTGGAAGGCACTCCCCGCAAGGGCGTAGGTCCTCACGATGTGGCCATCTCGCTGGTGAAAGCCACCTTCGACAATGGCTTTGTCAAGAACAAAGTGCTCGAATTTGCCGGCCCCGGCGTCAAGAACCTCCCCATCGACTTCCGCAATGGCATCGAGGTCATGACCACCGAGACCACCTGCCTCACCTCCATCTGGTGCACCGACGACGAGGTGAAGAACTACTACACCATGCACGGCCGTCCCGAGGCCTACCGCGAACTGAAACCCGGCAAGGTAGCCTACTACGACAGCATGATCAAGATTGACCTCTCCAAACAGGAGTGCATGATTGCACTGCCCTTCCACCCCTCCAATGCCTACACCATCCGCGAACTGCAGGAGAACCCCGAGGAAATCCTCCGCACCGTGGAGGCCGACGCCCGCAAGCGTTTCGGCGACAAGATCGAAATCGACCTCGTCAGCAAGATTCACAACGGCAAGGTAGTAGCCGACCAGGGCATCATAGCCGGTTGTGCCGGCGGCACCTACGACAACCTCTCCGCCGCTGC
>DFDY01000059.1:1193-1339 GCA_002368955.1 Bacteroidales bacterium UBA3816 | reverse complement strand
CCCGTCTACCTGGCCACCACGCGCAGCGGCATTGCCGAAGAGCTGCTTGAGGCCGGCGTAGCCATCAAGCCCGCTTTCTGCGGCCCCTGCTTTGGTGCCGGCGACGTGCCCGCCAACAACGGCTTCTCCATCCGCCACACCACCCG
>DFDY01000059.1:536-1140 GCA_002368955.1 Bacteroidales bacterium UBA3816 | reverse complement strand
CGCAACTTCCCCAACCGCGAAGGTTCCAAACCCGGCGCCGGTCAGATTTCGTTTGTCAGCCTGATGGATGCCCGCAGCATTGCTGCCACCGCTGCCAACGGCGGTATCCTCACCCCGGCCACCGATGTCGACTACACCGACAACCACGAAGGCTACAAGTTCGACGGTTCCATCTATGAGAAACGCGTCTACAACGGCTACGGCCATGCCGACAACAGCCTCGACCTGCGCTACGGCCCCAATATCAAAGACTGGCCCAAGATGTACGCCATGCAGGACAACATGCTGGTAGAGCTGGCCGCCGTCATCCACGACCCCGTGACCACCACCGACGAGCTCATCCCCTCGGGCGAGACCTCTTCCTACCGCTCCAACCCGCTGAAGCTCTCCGAGTTTGCCCTCAGCCGCCGCTGCCCCGAGTACGTAGGCCTGAGCAAACGCATCCAGAGCGAAGACCTGGAGCGCCGTGCCGGCAACTGCCCCGCACACGTCAAGGAAGCCCTGGCCAAGGTGGGTGCCGACGAGAAGAACACCTCCTTCGGCTCCTGCGTGTTCGCCAACAAGCCCGGCGACGGCTCGGCCCGTGAGCAGGCCGCTTCCTGCC
>DFDY01000059.1:0-414 GCA_002368955.1 Bacteroidales bacterium UBA3816 | reverse complement strand
CAGCAACTGCATCAACTGGGGCATCATGCCCTTCACCATCGCTCAGGACACCCCCTTTGAGTACGAAGTGGGCGACATGGTCTTCATCCCCGGCATTCGCCAGGCCGTGCTCGACGGCAAGGAAGAAATCGACGCCAAGGTCATCTCCAAAGCCGGCGTCAAGGACATCCACCTCTTCTTCCAGAACCTCACCAAGGACGAGCGCGAAATCCTCACCGACGGCTGTCTGATGAACTACTACGCCAATCAGAATAAATAATAATAAAAATAAATGATAATCAAGGCCGCCGCCTGCGGCGGCGGCCTACCATTAAAAACTACACCATGGCAAAAATTAAAATGACTACTCCCCTCGTGGAGATGGATGGCGACGAAATGACCCGCATCCTTTGGCAAATCATTAAAGACGAACTC
>DFDY01000160.1:4248-5338 GCA_002368955.1 Bacteroidales bacterium UBA3816 | reverse complement strand
GGGTGGTGACGAGGACGCGCTCGCCTTTGTAGATGGTCTTTTCAATCTCGTCCAAGAGGTCGTCCACCTGGCTGACGGCGGGGCGGACCTCCACGACGGGGTCTAGAAGTCCGGTGGGGCGGATGATTTGCTCTACCACCACGCCTTCGGCCTCGCGAAGCTCGTACTGGGCGGGGGTGGCGCTGATGTAGATGGTCTGTCCGGTGATGCTGTAAAACTCGTCGTAGGTGAGGGGGCGGTTGTCGAGGGCCGAAGGAAGGCGGAAGCCATATTCGACGAGCGATTTTTTACGCGAGCGGTCGCCGCCATACATGGCACCAATCTGGGGAATGGTGACATGGCTTTCGTCTATCACCAGCAGGAAATCATCGGGGAAGTAGTCGATGAGGCAGAAGGGGCGTTCGCCTTCGTTGCGGCCGTCGAAATAGCGCGAGTAGTTCTCAATGCCGCTGCAATAGCCTAATTCCTGTATCATTTCGAGGTCATAATTGACACGCTCCTCCAGACGTTTAGCCTCCAAGGGCTTGTCGATGGAGTAGAAGTAGTCGCGCCGCTCGAACATGTCGTCCTGAATACGGTGCAGTGCATCGGCCATGTTTTCCTTGGAGGTGAGGAAGTTGCTGGCAGGATAAATGGTTATGTCCTGAAAGGTCTCTAGCCGTTGTCCGCTGATGGGGTCGAAACTCTCCAGGCTCTCTATCTCATCGTCCCAGAAGGAGATGCGGAAACAAAAGTCGGCAAAGGAGGGAAAGACGTCGACGGTGTCGCCTTTGACACGGAAACGACCGTTGACAAACTCTATCTCGTTGCGTACATACTGAGCGTCGAGGAGCAGAAGCAGGAGGTTGTCGCGAGTGAGATGCTGGCCAACCTTGATATTGATGGTGCTGCGCTTGAACTCGGCGGGGTTGCCGATGCCGTAGATGCAGCTGACGGAACAGACCACTATGACATCGCGACGACCACTGAGGAGGGCCGAGGAGGCACGCAGGCGCAATTTGTCGAGGTCGTCATTGATGGCCAGGTCTTTCTCGATATAGGTGTTGGTGGCGGCAATGTAGGCCTCGGGCTGGTAATAGTCGTAGTAGGA
>DFDY01000160.1:0-4208 GCA_002368955.1 Bacteroidales bacterium UBA3816 | reverse complement strand
TAGGAGACGAAGTACTCCACGGCGTTGTTGGGGAAGAATTGCTTGAACTCGCCGTAGAGCTGGGCGGCCAGGGTCTTGTTGTGGCTCATCACCAAGGTGGGGCGGTTGAGTTGGGCCACCACGTTGGCTATGGTGAAAGTCTTGCCGCTGCCGGTCACGCCCTGCAGCACTTGGGCACGTTGGCCGCTGCGGATGCCTTCCACCAGTTGACGGATGGCTTCGGGCTGGTCGCCCATGGGGGCAAAGTCGGATTTTAGTTCGAAGTTCATGAGTTAGATATGATAGATTAGATAGATTGGATAGATATAATAGATTCGATGGCGCGGATGCCGTCAAGGGCTGAGGAGACAATGCCGCCGGCATAGCCCGCCCCTTCGCCACAGGGGTAGAGGTGGCGGAGTTGGGGATGCTGGAGGGTGGCATCGCGGGGAATGCGGACAGGGGAGGAGGTGCGGCTTTCGACGGCCAGCACGCTGGCTTGGTCGGTGTAGAAGCCATGCATCTTGCGGCCAAAGTCCTGCAAGCCTAGTTGGAGCCCTTTTACGATAAAAGGCGGAAGAAGTTCGTAGAGCGGCATATTGAGGGTTTTGCCCAGGTAGTTGCTCTTGTTGTTGCTCTGGCTGGGGTGGCCTTGGCAGAAGTCGGTGAGCCGCTGAATAGGGGCGGTGATGCTGCCACCGACGGCTTGGAATATGCGCCGCTCAACATCTTGCTGGAAATGGAGTAAGGCCAGAGGCCCCTGATTGGCATACTGGGGCACGTCTTGCAGAGAAACGGTGACGGCGATGCCGCTGTTGGCAAAGGGGGAGTTGCGGTGCGAATTGCTCATGCCGTTGACCACCTGCTGCTCGCCGTCGGTGGCGGCGGGCACGATGACCCCGCCGGGACACATGCAGAAGGAGAAGACACCGTGGCCCTCCACCTGGGTGGTGAGGCTGTAGGCGGCGGGAGGAAGATAGGTGAGCAGGGAGCGGTTGCGGGGGGTGATGTGATATTGTATCTCGTCAATCAGTTGCTGCGGATGTTCCACCCGAATGCCCATGGCAAAGGGCTTGGCTTCCAGAAGCCAGCCGTTGCGGTCGAACAGGCGGTAGATGTCTCGGGCCGAATGGCCGGTGGCCAGGATGACGGCCTGACCGATATATTGGTTGCCTTGGGTGTCAAGCACGCCTTGTACGATGGTTTCGCCAGCCTGCTGCTGAAGGATGAGGTCGCAGACTTGGGTGGAGAAATGATATTCGCCGCCATGGTCAAGGATGGTCTTGCGCATGGCGGCAATGATGCCGCTGAGTTTGTCGGTGCCTATATGGGCGTGGGCGTCAATGGCAATGGAGGGGTCGGCACCGTGCTCAATGAAACGGTGCATGATGGCTTCAACGTTGCCGCGCTTGGTGCTGCGAGTGTAGAGTTTACCATCGGAATAGGTGCCGGCACCGCCTTCGCCAAAACACCAGTTGCTGTTGGGGTCTACTATTTGGGTACGGGCCAGCCGGGCAATGTCCAGCCGGCGTTCTTCGACGGGTTTGCCCCGCTCCAAGAGGATGGGCTTGATGCCCAGTTCGAGGGCGCGGAGGGCGGCAAAAAGGCCGGCAGGACCAGCCCCCACAATAACAACGGCAGGCCGGTTGTGGCAGTCTTGATAGGTGCCATGATAGTCGGGGGCAATATATTCCTCGCCGCAATAGAGCTCCACAGTGGCATGGTAGAGAATGCGGCCACGGCGGGAGTCAAGGCTCTTTCGGACAACCTCAACATGGGCTAGGTCGGCAACGGGGATGCCGCTCTTGCGGGAAACGGCTTGGTAGAGTAGGGCAGGGGTGCAGTACTCTTGTGGACTGAGGTCTATGGCGAGTTGCTGTTTCATGGATTGGGAAGGACGAAAGGTTAGCCTTCAAAGGTAAAGGAGAGCATGAAGGTGCGGGAGAGCATTTCGGTAGTGGACTGGGTGTAGTAGTCGTCGTCTTCGACCCGCAGGTCCGAGAGGCCGAAGGCCATTTTTAGCTCAATGGCGAATTTCACATAGCGAAGAAAAACATCGAAACCCACGCCGGCACTGTAGCGCAGGTCGGTGACATTGAGGCGAATGATGGATTCGTCGTTGTTGTTCTCGTTGTTGCGCCACGAGGCAAAGTCGAAAGCCCAACTGCCGCCGGCAATGAGGTAGGGCCGGAAATTGGCATAGCGCTTGGCCCGGAATTTGATTTCGATGGGTATTTCGCCATAGACGGACTCGACGGTGCGCTGGGTGTCGTATTTCCAGTGGGTGGAGGTGTAGGCCTCGGACCAGACGTAGGACATGTCGCGGCTGATGAGGGTGATGCCGGGCAGCAGACGGAGATTGAAGTAGTCGTTGAGGCGTATATCACCGATATAGTTGATGTGGAAACCAGGGCTATAGTAGGAGGTGGTGCCGAGGATGGTCTGTCGGAGCGAGTCCTGCTCGGAATATTGGAGGTCGAACTTGGACTGGGTGTAGCCTACCTGAATGCCGTGATGGTATTTTCTTTCATCAAAAGTGTTGAGGTGCCCAGGCCGGTCCTGCGCCCTGCCGCATATGGCGGGTATCAAAAATAATATGAGGAGGTATTTCTTCAATGTTGGAAGTGTTGATTAGGGATGGTCATTTCGCCACGGAGGGAGACTTGCAGACTCTTGCGAACGTGGTCGTGGTCGTTGGGATAGGTGCCCAGAAGGTACATCATCTTGGTGACGGCGGCTTCCAGGGTGATGTCGTTGCCACCGATGACACCGATGCGACTGAGGTCACAGCTGGCCTCGTATTGGTCCAGAATGACGGAACCAGCCTTGCACTGGGTGACGTCAAGGATGATGATGTCGCGCTTGATGGCATCTTCCAGTGCGTTGATGAACCAAGGCTCGGTGGGTGCGTTGCCGGAGCCAAAGGTCTCGATGATAACGCCATGGAGGTCTTCGGTATGCAGGATGGCGTCCACCACGTTGGGGGTGATGCCGGGGAAGAGCTTGAGGACGGCAATGTTGCGGTCGAAATTCTTGCGCACTTCCAAAGGCAGGTGAGGCTTCTGGAGGAAAAGGTGGGATTTGAAACTGAAACGGATGCCGGCCACAGCTAGGGAGGGATAGTTGTAGCTGGTGAAGGCATCGAAGTTTTCGGCACTCACTTTGGTGCTGCGGTTGCCACGATAGAGACGGTTCTCGAAGAAAAGGCACACCTCTGGGATGTAGGCTTCGCGACAGGAGGCCAATTCGAGGGCGCAGATGATGTTTTCGCGCCCATCGGTGCGCAGGACACCCATGGGCAGTTGGCTGCCGGTGAGGATGATGGGCTTGGAAAGGTTCTTGAACATGAAACTGAGGGCCGAGGCAGTGTAGGCCATGGTGTCGGTTCCATGCAAGATGACAAAGCCATCGTAATCATCATATTGGCGTTCTATGATTTCGGCCAGTTCTATCCAGTTGGCAGGTGTCATGTTGGAGGAGTCGATGATGTTCTCCATTTGGCAGGTGTCAATTTCGTAGGCACATTTGCGCAGTTCGGGAACAACGTCATAGATGTGTCCCATGGGGTAAGGCTTCAGGGATCCGTTGGCATCTTGTACCATGCCAATGGTGCCGCCGGTATAGACAATCAGGACTTTATTTTTCATGGTGCTGGAATTGGAGGAGAATGTCGTTTGTTATAAAATGGGGTTGATTAATCTTTGTTTTCCTCTTCGAATTGCTTGATGGCTTTGCGGAGAGAGTCTGGTATGGGCGCACTGGTTTGCGTGAGGCGGCTATAGCCAGAGAGTATCGTGTGGCAGGATGCGCAGATGTCACCTGTGTCGGTGTTGATGACTTGCTGGACGACGGTGACACTTTTGTTGCCGATTTTTTCAGTATGAGTTGTAATGTGGATGTGGTCGTGGAAGTGGATTTGGGAGAGGAAGTCCACTTCGAGGTGCACGATGACCACGGTGAACTCGCCTGTTTCGGGCGGGACCCCCACGGCAGAAAAGTATTCCGACTTGCCGAGGTCGAAATATTCCATTATCACAGCATTGTTGATGTGTCCCATCTGGTCGACATCGTTGAATCTGATTTGTATGGGTAGAATCATGTAGTTTTATATGTTTAGTAATAAAAAAAGTTGCAGATATTATGTCTGCACTTCCATAAACGAAAAAAGGAAGCAAATATTATATTGCTTCCCTTTCTTTTTTTCGTGGCATTGACTGGAATTGAACCAG
>DFDY01000109.1 GCA_002368955.1 Bacteroidales bacterium UBA3816 | reverse complement strand
TGCTGCCAACGGCCTCGGGCGTTTTGCTGCCAGATGCCCTCGCGCAGTCGGATGACCTGATGCACCTTTCGGACGTTGAAGGGGTAGGTGCGCAGCAGCCGGAGGAATTTCAAGCCGCCGAGCAACTCATAGATGTTGTGCGCCGGTTGCGGGTCCTGGGGGTCGGCATCGGCATTGGGCTCCACCGTCACAAGGCCGTCGAAATAGTCAGCCAGGCGGGGCTCGATGCCCAAGACCTGGCCGCGCTGCTCGGCGTAGCGACGGCGGAGAGCAGCGATGGCGGAGGATTTGAGGGTGTAGGGGGTCGGGGTCATAGGTCGCTTTATAATTTTTCAAGGTCTTCAAGATACGTCCACCGCTTAACGCGGAAAATGTTCTTTGACCTCGGTCTATACAACATTTTGTAAGGAGGTATATAAGTCCTGCCTGAACTGCTATCCACCCATACATCGCCAATATAGTGACAGATGCGGAATTTTCGTGTCTTGCTGTATGTCATTACAAGCACGTCTTTCCATTTTGGTGGCTTTGTTCTAAGGTCGTGCCAAATGGTCATAGTTCCTAAATTTAGTTTATTTGTCAGATTCTTCAGGCTTGCAGGTGACTTCCCATCTGCGGACGTAGTATATTACCACGAATTAGCCGTGAATTTTAGAGATTGAAGAGACGCTTCCAAAAATTGCGGTTTTCAAGTTCGTCATTCCTTTCTTGCAGCGACTTGTTTTCTGATTCGCTAAATTTAAGTCGGCGTTTGGTTTGGTCGAGGTGGGCTTCCAGTTCAAGGATGCGGAATGCTTGTTGCTCCACCTTTTCGTTGAGTTCAGCGGTGCGGGCGGCTTCGGCTTCGGCTTGTTTTTGGTGCGTTTCATTGTATTGGCGACACTCCCACCACTTGTTATCGTCGAGGGAATATGCTTTGCTTTCCTCTGCAAGGTCGCGCAGCCGCTTGCGGATTACGTCGGGGAGTGCTTCGCAGTAGTTCGCCTCATAAATGATGTCGTTGGCTAATTTGCTGAGATGGCTTTCTATCTGCTCGGCCATCGTGCGCATAAATCCGCTGATGTTCTTTTCATGGGCCAACTGTTGGCGCAAGAATGCGATTTCTGAGCCATCGTCTTTGCGCTCAGTCCCGGTGGCATCATTGATGTAAATCACGCTTTCCACTTGATCAACGGTCATATCATCATGGATGGCATGAACGCCAAATTTTGATGTTTCGCTCTTGCTTGAGACATACACAAAATGGTTTTCTTTGTCGTGACGAAGGCGCAAGATTTCTTTATCATTGAATAATTCGTCACCGTTTGATGTTTTTACAATAATCATAGTTCCTAAATTTTCGTCATTGTCTTTTATTGTTGCTGGTCGTTGGATTTGTTGAGCACCTTCGACTTCATTGCAAGTGCCGGAGTCAGAATCTGCCTGACAACTTCGGCTGGTATTTTGCCGCTGTAATGGCGTGCCACTTTCTCCATCTCAAAAGCAAAATGATGGAGGTCGTTTTCGATGGCTTTCTTTTGCAGAGTCAGTCGGTCGATGGTTTCAGACTTTTCTTTTAGGATTTTGTGCAACCGTTGTGTTTCTGAGCCTTCATCCTGCCATGATGTAGGCTGAGCATCATTAGTGTAGAGGATGCCTTCTACGTTGCTAATGATACAATTCAGCCCTTCTTGCGGGCATTTGATTGTCACCGTTTCATTTTCTCTGTTATGTTGGACAAATAGCGTTTTCTTGTCATTGATGAACAAGTCGCCGTTGGAAGTTTTTACAATAATCATAGTTCCTAAAAATTTTCTGTAAATTCGTGATAATTCGTGTTTGTGTCAATGGTCGAACATGTCATATAGTTCTTCCAAAGGTTGGGCAGACATCCATCCGAAGAATCGGTATTTTCCGCTGTTTACTGTCATGTGATACAAAACATAGTCGGCATCTGCCATCAACCTATAAAACCTTATTCTTCGCTTGTTCACTTCCGGCACTTTTATGATGCTGATATTCCAAATAAAGCACCGAGTTCCAAGGCAAATGACATGTTCATTGCCTAAAATCTTCGTAAATCCAAATAATTTTGTCATAGTTCCTTGCGTGTTCGTTCATACTCCCTCGAATTTATTTCCCGTCACGGTGATGTTGTATTGTGCGCGGAGTTGGCAGAGGGGGGTGTGGTGTCCTGTTTCGTCTTCCACGGCGAAGCAGGTTTGCATCCACACCACCTCGCCGTCGAAGTAGGTGTCGGGGTGGTCGATGGAAGTCGCCCTCACGGTGTCGTGCTCCCAGATGGGCAGTCCGTCGGCATCCTCCATGTCGGTTTGCTGGCAGAGGGTCTGGGGATAGACCTCCTCCCAGTGGCCGCCGTCGGGTCGCCATGGCTCGTCGATGACATAGATGGAGTGGTACTGACGATAGCCGACGGGCTCGCCCTCGTCGCCTGTGATGGTTTCGTAGAAGATGGCGTATAAGCCCTCCACCCATTCCTTTGTCTTTTTGGCTCTCGCCTTGAATCTGATTGTTCGCATGGGTCATAGTTCCTTTTGGTTTGCAGATAAGAAATGAGCCGCCGCGCTGCAACACGACGGCTCTCTCGTTGGAGAAATGGTAGTCAATGGGCTGTGGAAGGCCGATGTCGCTACGGCGTGAGGTCGCCGCCGCCGCCAGTGTTGCCGCCGCCGGTGTTGCCTCCCGTGCCGGTGTTGGTGTTGTCGTCGTCGTCGTCCACGGCATTCTCGTCGGTCTCCTCCTCGGTGGTCCAAGAGAGGCGGGCCGCCTTCACCGCTCCGGCGATGTCGTCGCCCGGCTTGTAGTTCACCTTCGGTTTCATGTCGCCGATGGCCAGTTCCTCGGGGTCCTGTTTCCATGTGCCCGACACGGCGGGGTAGAGTTTGCCCAGCACGCCCAGGTCGACGATGTATCCCTGCTTGATGCTGTCGGCGATGCCGTCGATGAGCATCTTGCAGGCCAGTTCAGCCTCGCGGTAGTCGAGTGTGCTGCCGTGGGTGGATGCCTTCAGGATGTCCTCGAAGGTCTTCGTGCCGTTGGTGATCACTCGGCCGATGTAGCCCTCTTGTGTCACGCCTTCAATCTTCCGCTTGAAGAGCGTCTTTTTTACTCTTAGTTTCAAAGCCATTGTCTTACGGTTTTTAATGGTTTATAAATGTAAAATTATTATCATCACGTGTCGTTTTGAAACTGTCACGTGTCGTTTTGAAATTGACACGTGTCAATCTATAAACCGACTATTGTGGTGTCGTGGGTTTACACAAAAAAGAGAGGCACCCGTGGCGGTGGGTGTCTCTCTCTTTTTTGGGGTGTGTGTGTGGCGGTCAGGTGAGCCGCTTCAATGGTGCGAGGTCGGCGAGTGCCGGGTCGATGATGTCCACCGTCATGCCAAGGCCCTCGGCGATGGCTTGGATGGTCTCGAGGGTGACGGCATACTTTCCGGCTTCGATGCGCGAGACGTGGGTGCGCTGGAGCCCGGCACGCTCGGAGAGTTGCTCCTGGCTCAGCCCTGCCAACTTGCGCAGGGTGGCGATGCGTAGGCCGATGCGGTCGCGCGTGGCTTGCTTTTGTTCTTCGGTCATGGTTCGTGGGGGATTGTGGGGAGGGTTGCCCCTCCCCGTTGGGTTATTGTTTGATTTCTTCTGCCTGATACAGGGCGAGGATGTAGCCTTTGCCCTCTTCCTCGGTGTAGCAGCAATATTGGCAGTAGTCGGTGTTCTCGGCTTCGTCGGTGTCGTCGCCATCATCCCCTTGCCAGTCGATGAGGGGGAAGTTGCGGTGCAGCCATGAGTAGAAGGTGGTGTGGTTGCCCACTGGGTTCTCGTCGAAGGTCTTGTGGTAGATGGTCACGCAGTCTTCGTTCTCTGTGTGTGCGTCGATGAAGATGTGGTAGTTGGCGCGTGGCTTTGCGTCTTCCTCGATGATCATGCGGTCGAGCCTGTCGAGTGCCTTTTGCTTGTCCTCGGCGGTCATCTCGCTTTCGGGTGTCTCGTCGAAGATTTGGCGGAAGTTGCGGTGCATGTTCATTCTCTCTTGGCTGAAAAACTTGTCTTGTCTCATTGTTTCGGTGCTGAATTTACCCTGTTGCCACCAGTGTCTTGTTGTTTGTTGATTTGGGTTTATGGTTGATTAAATTGTTATGCTCTCGATTTTGTCGCACTCAATCCAGATGGTGCCATCGTCTCCGTGATAGACCAGCAGGTCGCCGCTTGTCTCCACCAAGTTGCACTCGTCGTTGGTGAGTCGGTATTCGGTTCCGCTTACTGTCTTCACTACATAAGTGTTGACGTACTCGCTTGTCTCGTTGATGATGTTTTGGATGCTTTGTGGTTTCATTGTCTTGTCGCCGCTTAAAGGTTGCCGCCCTGTTCTAAATTGGTTTGTTGATTTGGGTTATTATAGTGGGGAGGGTTGTCCCTCCCATGGGGTGTTATCGGATGCGGAAGATAAACATCTTATCTTCGGTGTGGACTTGCACCTGTCGTCCGCTTTGGAATACGCCGTCGAACTTGGTGGAGGTCTTTGCCCTCTTCTTGATGCTGGCGAGGTATGCCTCTGCTTGGGCGAGGGTCAGGCCGCTCTTCAGTGTGCCCTTCTCTGTTACGGTGTCGATGCCCTTAACAATCTCTCTGGTTACTTTGTAGGTCTTCATGTCTCTGTGCCGCTTATAGGTTGCCGCCCTGTTCTAAATTGTTGTTGTTTAATGTTTACATTGCAAAGGTAATACTTTCCTTTGATATGTGCAAGTAATTACACAATTATTTACAAGAAAAGTGTTATTATTTGCACTTTTTTACTGCTTTTTGTATAATTGTCGCCCTTTTTGCCATGTCGGGATAGCAAAAAGGGCGATTTTGCGCTCAGACGGAACCAACGGTCGGCGGCCGAAGGGAAAGCCAATTGCAATCCGGCTGCACTGAATATCAGCATTTGCAATGCGCTTTAATCGGATTGAAAATCCTTATACTCTCAGCGGTCGGATTGCAAATCCGCCCGAGCCTACGCCCGAACCTCCTGCGCTGGCCTTATCAATCCCCATTCAGCCAGTCGTTCAAACGAGCCGGCGC
>DFDY01000181.1 GCA_002368955.1 Bacteroidales bacterium UBA3816 | reverse complement strand
TACCCCAGCTGCATCCTGCAGGGCGACGACAGCAGTGCCGAATTCTACAGTGTGGCCGTCACCAACAACTACCAGCAGGCCGACACCGGCACCAAGATGATTCACATAGGCAAGAATACCCACAGCACCATCATGTCCAAGGGCATCAGCGCGGGCCACAGCCAGAACAGCTATCGCGGCCTGGTGCAGATAAACAAGTCGGCAGACAATGCCCGCAATTACTCGCAGTGCGACTCGCTGCTGCTGGGCAACACCTGTGGCGCGCACACCTGGCCTTATATCAAGGCCAACAACAGCAGTGCCATCCTGGAGCATGAGGCTACCACAAGCAAGATTTCCGAAGACCAGCTTTTCTACTGCCAGCAGCGCGGCATCTCGGCCGAGAGCGCCGTGGGCCTCATCGTCAACGGCTATGCCAAGGACGTGCTGAAGAAACTGCCCATGGAGTTCGCCGTTGAGGCTCAGAAACTTCTCAGCATCAGCCTCGAAGGCAGCGTAGGATAACCCCTCCCTCTATCATATCTATCATATCTATCCTCTCTACCCAATGACACACAAACTTTCCATGGATGAGCTGCACCGCATTTCGGTGGAGGAATTCAAGGCCGCCGACAAGCTGCCCCTGACGGTGGTGCTGGACAATGTGCGCAGCCAGAATAACATTGGCTCTGTCTTCCGCACCAGCGATGCCTTCCGAGTGGAGCGCATCTGCCTCTGCGGCATCTGCTCTACTCCGCCCCACCGCGACATCCACAAGACTGCCCTCGGTGCCGAGGAGAGCGTGGCCTGGAGCTATCATGAAGAGACCGCCGACTGCATCCAAGCACTGAAAGCAGAAGGCTATAAGATATATGCCGTGGAGCAGGTGGACGACAGCATCAAGCTGGATGCCCTGCCCGAAAGCCTGGGCCAGAAGGTGGCCGTGGTGTTTGGCAACGAAGTGGAAGGGGTGCAGGAAGAGTTGCTCCCCCTCTGCGACGGCAGCATCGAGATTCCCCAGCAGGGCACCAAGCACTCCCTCAACATAAGCTGCGCCGCCGCCATCGTCCTCTGGGAACTCTGGCAGCGGCTGCATGTTTAACCTAGTATAGAATTGTTCTTCACTCTTCGCCCATTCCGCCGTGGGGGTCGTAGGTGAGGGTGATTTTTTCGGTGATATCGGTCCAGTAGTACATGGTGTGGTAGACCGCGGTGAAGTTGGCGGGGAGTCCGTTGGGGAGATATTCGTAGCTCCAGGTGGACTCGGAGGTGGTGGTGGCGTCGTTGCGGCGGTCATAATGGTAGTCGACACGGCGCACTAGGTTGTTGCGGCAGAGGCAGGTGGGGTCGTCGATGAAACGGTCCTGGCCGATGAGTTGGGCATTGAAATAGCCTTGGAAGGGATTGGGGTGGTTGTCGTAGAAGTATTCTATGTGCGAGAGGCCTGAGGTGTACCATGCCATTGAATCGGCCGTGGCACGCACCAGGTTGCCGTTCTCCCATTCTAAGGTCCACTGCTTCACCAGCGTGTCGGTGTGGTAAAGGTTGTAGAGATACTCTTGGAGCGGGTGGGTGAAGACAATGGCGTAGGGGTACTCTTCGCCGTTGCGGTAAAGGAAATCGGTGGTGTAGGTGCGGCTGCCGTTGCCGTTCTGCCCGAAGGGGAAACTGATGCGGCTCAGCAGCCCGCCGGAATAGGCAAAGCGGTATGTGCGCAGGTAGTTGCCGTCCGTACCAAGACTGTAGCAGATGCTGTCCAAGCGGCCATTGCTATTGTAGTAGTAATTGTCGATACGAGGGCTGATGTTAGAAGAATAATAGTTGCCTGTGTAGTCGAATTCCACTTGGGCCAGACGTCTGTCGGAACTCCAGCTCCAACGGTCGAAATAGGTGAGGGAGTCGATGCTGGCTTCCACCCCCTCTTCGTGCAGGTCGTGGCGCATTTGCACCACGGCGTTTGCTGGTTGATACATGCCTCGGAAGGCATTCTGCGTGGTAGGAAAGATGTCGTCGGTGCGCTGGCAGGCCGCCGATAGGAGCATGAGGGTGCAGCCGATAACTGTTGCAGACAGTGCAAAATGATTCTTTTTCATGATGTTATTGTTTTTTGATGTTTTTGTTAGCAGCCTCTCTTTTTGGCCCAAAAGCTGAGTCCGGAGTACCCTTGCTCATATACTTTTCTGCGCTCCATGACGGTGCCCAAGTGGGAGTATTCGATTTCTATGACCAATACGAATGCTTCCTGTGGCAGATGTTGGATGGTGAAGGTGTTGTCGTATAGGCAGATGCAGTCGGTCATTCCCTGTTCGCCCAGATGCTCCACTGCCCACACTGTGTCACCATTGCGGTGGATGGTGGTGGTAATGTTCTGGTTCCCTTTGCAGTCCAGCATCATGTTGTAGTGATTGACGGTCATGAAGCGTTGCTCTTGATTCCAATCCACTACGACAGAGTCGGTGTTCATGTCTTTGGCGGCCAGTTTGTCGGTGCTGGTGTGGCAGTCGGTGGTGGCCATGTCGTAAGCCCATAGGCCGTCGTCCCAGCCACATTTTTCGCAGCTGCATATCAGTGTGGCGCAGGTTGTGGCCACGGCCACAAGGGTGAGAAGTGTCTTTTTCATTTCGGTTGGTGTTTAAGGATTATCTAATTGAAACTATTTTCGTAGACGGTAACGGTCTCCGTCCGGTCAAACCATATGGATTCCACCTCGATGACTAGCGTGAACGGTGTTTCGGGCAGGTATTCGATGTCGAACGAGTTGTCGTATAGGCACACGCAGTTGGTCAGCCCCTGCTGGCCCACGTGTTCAGTCACGCGGATGGTGTCGCCCTCGCGGAGGATGGTGGTTGGGATGGGCTGGCGCATGCCGCAGTCCAGCATCATGTTGTAGTGGGACACGCTCAGGGAGCCACTTTCGCGGTCCCACTCCACGACGATGGAGTCGGTGTTCATCTCCTTGGCGGCAATGGGGTCGGTAAAGTGGTGGCAGTCGCTGGTGACGACGTTGTGGACTACTGGCGTTTCGGGCCAGTCCTGGCATTTGGTGCAGCCGTTTATCAGAGCTGCGCTGGTTGCAGCTATGGCTGCAAAGATAAAGAGACTCTTTTTCATTTGTCGTTATTTTTGGGTTTGAGAGTAATGTCATAGTTTACTTGTCCCTGGCCGGAGTTCCAGTGGCCGTTGCCGCCACTGAGGGGTACGCCCGCAGTGGGAATGCTGACCGTGGAGTCTTGGTAGCTGCCGTTTTCAGTGCTGTCAATGTCGGCGAAGGTGACGTTGTCGATGGGCAAACTGGGAAATGCGCCCTTGAGGGTGAAGGCGTAAGCCCCTTGGGGGTCGGTGGTGTCGTAGGGATGGCCATAATGGTTGACTTCAATCCCCGGTATGGGTCTTCCGTCGGGGTCGGAGACGATGCCTTTGACATGATAGGTGGCCTCGGGGGTGCCGTATTCCACTGCGCATTCGGTACAGCTGATGCCCAGGGCTGCGGCGGCTAGCGTCAGCAGCCAGTTCTTGAATTTCAGGTAGCCTTTTTTCATGTTTCTTAGGTGTTGGGGCTGTCCTTACTGGGCGGCATTATAGTGCTCATCGGTGATGCTGAAGGTGAGTTTGCCGTAGTAGGGGTTGCCTTTGAAGGGGGAGCTTTCTTTGCGTTTTTCCTCATAGGTGTAATTCTGCCCGCTGAAGTTGTAGGGGCTGATGCCGGTGGTGTCGTCCTTGTGGTAGGTCACCTGGCGCGAGTTGTCGAAACGCACGACGACGCTGTCGCCATAGTACCAAGCGAACGCATTTATGCCGAATTCTAGGCTTGCCCCGCCGAGTCCGTCGTGATGCTTTATTACTGTCTCCTCGCCTGCGGCAAGGGTCAGCTCCGTGTCGCCACTCGGGACGATGGTGACAGAGTGAGAGGTGCTGTTGCTGAGGACTATGTCCTCTTCAAATCCGGGGTCGCAGGCGGCCATCATCAAAGCCGCGGCTGCCACCATGAGTGTGTTTCTTAGTTTCATTTCTATAGAGTTTTTATGTGTTTCTTTATTTGTGTCGATAAGCATAGGTGCAGTTGATTTCCATGCCTGAGGGTATGGTTCCGCCCGTGAGGTTGAAGGAGACGGAGAGGGTGGTGTCGGTGAGGCTTAATATCTGCCATTTGCTTCTCTCCCAGCCGACATCGGTCAGCATCAGCGTGTTGCCGCTCTCCGATATGGCCCAGAGGAATTCCCTTTCTTCATACTGCAAGGCATCCTGCACTTGCCACTGATTGTAGGTGTTGAACTCGATGTATGCCGTTCCGTTGGCCATGAACCGCAGGTCTCTTACCATGGGGTATTCAGGATTGACGACGGTTGTATCTGTCATGTCCGGGTGGCTGAAGTGCCACGTTTCCTGTCCACCTTTGTATACCCATGCGCCTTGGAGCATGGCTGACGCAATGGTCGGGTTTGTTATATTATTAGGCTGTATAGTCTCCTTCATGCACGAGGCGAAAAGCAAAAGGCCAGCGATGACGACTAATGTTGATAGATGAATAGCGTGTTTCATAATTATGTTTCTGTTTGAATGTTTCTCAATCGGCAACTGCGTTGAACAGGTTGATGCGCAGGCCGAAGGCAATGTGGTGGGGCGAGAAGGGCACTGCTGGTGGGGGGTAGAGGATGTTGTTGATGATGGGGGTCAGCCCCACTTCGGTGTATATGCCCAGCAGGCCAAAGTTGACACTCAGCCGGGTCTTGAGTTGGAAGCTATTGGCGGGCACATCCTGCGAGTAGGTGGCACTGACGGTCTGCGCGTCTTCGGTGTGGGTGTAGGCACGCAGTGAGGAACTGTTAAGGATGAATTGCGGAATGAGTTCCAACTGAAGGTTGGTCGAATGGTTATTTTTGTTGGGGAAGTAGGTGAAGTGGATGGGTAGGTCGATAGAAGTGATGAGCATCTCGCTTTCCCATGAGCCGTTGGAAGGCGAGTTGTAACCTTCGAGGTTGAGACTGCCATCGGTGCTGGTCAGTTCGGTGTTGGGAATGGTGAAGTGGTAGGCGTTTAGCTGGAACTGCGCTCCGAATCCTGCGCCTATGCGGTCGTTCATGATGGGTGAGTAGGCCAACTTGATGCTGACGGAGTTCAGGGCTTTCAGCTTTGTGGGGTTGCGGTTCGGGGTCATCCAGCGGCTGGCACCAAGGTAGTAGTCGAAGTGGAATCGGTGATAGGCATTGTATTTGCTCTGTTGGGCAATGCTATGAGTGGCAATGGTGGTCCCGTCTTCGGGGGCAACGCGGAAGTGGCCGTTCTTGTACACTTTGTCGTCGAAGAAAACCAGTGCGTTGTCCTTCACGTCGAAGGTCAGTGGGCTTTTTGTTCCGCCACTGCCTGTGGTGGTGCCCACATAGAGGGTCATGTTGTCGGCGGCTGTGGTGGTGGTCAGGTGGCTGCCCTCTATCACCACCAGCCGGGCCGTGTCGGCCAAGGCGGTGCCTTTGTAGGCCACCCAGCTGCAGCTGTCCAGTGTGAGTCGCACAATGCAGTTGCCAGACACGGTCAGGTGGTTTATCTCCTGCCGCAGGTTTTGGCGGTAGGTGGTCGTCTGGGCCAGGCCGAGGGCGGCGGCTGCCACGAATGCGATGATGGAAACGATTCTTTTCATATTGCTCAATTGTCTGTGTTATTCGTTGCTGATAATGGTTGCTTCGGCCAAGTCTTTAGATGATGGGTCGGCAAAGAGTTCGTAGCGCAGGAAGTCGCGGATGGCCTGACGGCTGTTGGCTATGTTGCGTCGGGCATTCATGGCCAGGTGGAGGATGACGGACTGGTGGGTCTCCCTGCCGCCTGCCACCTCGCGGGCCAGGTTGTCCACCAAAACAACGTCCCTCACCTCGGCCAGTCCTTGGCACTCCACCACGTCGGGCTGGGGGAGGGGCTCGGCCTCGGCCAGCAGGGGCTGCTCCATGGCTTCGGCGGCCATCGGCAGCACTGCCGTCTCTGTGGCGGCTGCGGAGGGGACGGGCGCAGGTTCGGGCGGCATTCTCTTATTGTCTATAGGTGCCACCGCGCTGCGGGGGCTTGAAGGCTGCAGCGGCTGTGCCGTAGGTGCCTGGGTGGGCATTGTGGGCTGCTGTGCAGGGACGGCCTTTGTGACCCTCGGGGTGGGGGTGACGGAGGCCACCGTGGGGCCTTCCGTTTCTGACGGACCCACAAAGAGGAACGTTCCGCCCACCAGCACGCCGGCCAGACAGGCCGCCGCGGCCCACACCCATGCGGGCCTGCGGTGCTGGCGGGCAGTTGGGGGCTCGGCGGTCACCACCAGCGAGGGGTCGTAGTAGGCCTCCATCTCCTCGCGGATGTCGGGATGCTCCATCAGAAAGCGTTCCACCTCCAGGCAGGTGCTGCTGTCCAGCTCGCCTTCCTGATAGAGGAAGAGGTAACTCTCGTAGTTGTCAAGCGTAATCATAACTTATCTCCGTTTAATTTCAAATATGCTTTTTTCAGGTTCACTCTGGCGCGGTAGAGCAGGCCTGTCACCTGCGTCTCGTCCAGCCCAGTCAGTTGGGCAATCTCCTTGTAGTGGTAGCCCTCCACATCCTTCATCAGCAGTACGGCCCGCTGCTGCTCTGGCACCAGTCCCAAGGCCTGCTGCATGGCGTCGCGCAGCTCGTAGTTGTCGTGTTGGCAGTACCACTCCTCCGTGGCCAGTTTCGGTGCGATGGCTTGGAAACGCATCTCGTGTCGGTGCTGGTCCACCATCTGGCGGTACATCACCCTCACCAGCCAGCCCTTCGCTTTGGCCGCCTCCACCTCGTCGCGATGGTTCCAAAGGTTCACCAGGGCATCCTGCACCACGTCCCATGCCCCATCGCCGTCGGCGGTGTAGCGCACGGCAAATCGGTACAGGTCCTCGCGGCAGCCCTTGGCTATCTTTATGTATTCCTTTTCGACCATCTACACAATAAACGTATAACACCCCCAAAATATTCGCCCACTCCATAAATTTTTTTTGCCACGAGTGCTGCGGCCTCTTTTTTTCGCGCTGCAAAGATAGCACGGTCTGTTTCTAGCAGACTCTCATAGTTACGCACAGTAACAATGAGTTACGCTGCGTCACGCACGGTTACGCTACGTTCCGCAGCAGCCCCCTGCGCGTTACCCACCCGCTTTCTTTTCGGGTCGGAAACGGTCCGGGTGTGGTCGGGGTTCGTTTCGGGAACGATGGGTAGGCAAAGTCAGGCCTAGAACGAGAGCATATTTTTATTCTCGCAGGGCAATAATGAAGGATGGATTGCGTTATTATTCTAAAACAAGCTGTAGGCGAGACTTTGGCTGACTGAACTAGCAAACAATGACTAACAAGCGCAAGATCATCAACGACCCGGTTTACGACGGGTTCCTCACCATTGAGGATGACATTATCTTTGATGTCATTTCTCATCCTTTCTTCCAGCGGCAGCGCCGCATCAAGCAGTTGGGTTTCACCTGCTTGGTCTACCCTGGGGCCATGCACACCCGCTTCAGCCACATGCTGGGCGCCCTCAACCTCATGACCCGCGCCCTAGAGGTGCTGAAGGTCAAGGGCATCGAAATGACCCGCGACGAGGTGCTGGGAGCCAAGTTGGCCATACTGATGCACGACATCGGCCACGGCCCCTTCTCCCACACTTCGGAACACACCTTGGCCGACATGCCCCACGAGGTGTGCTCGCGCCTCTACATGCAGCGCCTCAACCAGGAGTTTGGCGGCACCCTCACCACCGCCATCAGCATCTTCGACGACTCCTACCCCAAGCATTTCCTCCACCAGCTGGTGAGCAGCCAGCTGGACATGGACCGCCTTGACTATCTGGGCCGCGACAGTTTCTTTACCGGCGTGAGTGAGGGCATTGTGGGTACCGACCGTATCATTAATATGCTCAACGTCAAGGACGACGAGCTGGTGGTGGACGAGAAGGGCATTTATTCGGTGGAGAAATTCATCATCTCGCGCCGCCTGATGTACTGGCAGGTTTATCTGCACAAGACAGTCATTGCCGCCGATAACCTCTTGCTGGCCATCCTGCGCCGCGCCCGCGAGTTGGCAGCTTCTGGTCAAAACCTAGGCATAGACGGTTTGCCCCTCCATGAATTCCTCACCCACCACTACACCGAGCAGGACTTCGTCGCCCACCCCGAACTGCTAGACCACTTTGCCCTCATCGACGACAGCGACATAGACATGGCTGTCAAATGCTGGTTGTCGCACCCCGACACGGTTCTCCGCACCCTTTCCGACCACTTGCTCAACCGCCACCTGAGTGCCATCCGCGTCTCGGCTAAGCCCTTCGGCCCCGAGGTGCTTGACACTTTCCGCACGCAGGCCCAACTCCTCTACGGCATCGAACCCCACGAAAGCGAATACTTTGTCGGCACCGGCATCCTCCGCAACCACGCCTACGATTACAACGACCAGGAAATCAAAGTACTCTTCAAAGACGGATCGTGCCGCGACATAGGCGACGCCTCCGACCAGCTGGACCGCCATTTCCTCGAAAAACAGGTCACAAAATACTATATCTACTACCCTAAAGAACTTATTTGAATTGAGAATTGAGAGTTGAGAATTGAGAATTGAGAGTTGAGAGTTGAGAGTTGGGAATTGAGAGTTGAGAGTTGAGAATTGAGAGTTGAGAATTGAGAATTGAGAATTGAGAGTTGGAAATTGAGAGTAGAGAATTGAGAGTTGAGAGTTGAGAATTGAGAGTTGGGAATTGTACACTATTAACTAATAACAAACTGAAAATGAACGTCCATTTTATTGCCATCGGCGGCAGTGCCATGCACAACTTGGCCATCGCCCTCCACCTTAAAGGCTATCACGTCACCGGCTCTGACGATGAGATATTTGACCCAGCTCGGACCCGCTTAGAACGTTACGGACTCCTGCCCGACAGTTTTGGCTGGCACCCCGAGCGCATCACTCCCGACCTCGACGCCATAGTCCTAGGTATGCATGCCCGTGCCGACAACCCCGAATTGCTGCGGGCACAGGAGCTAGGCATTAAGATTTTCAGCTATCCCGAGTATCTTTATGAGCAGTCGAAGACCAAAACCCGCGTTGTGATTGGCGGCAGCCATGGCAAGACCACCACCACCGCCATGATTCTGCATGTGCTGCAGCACTGCGGCATCGAGGCCGACTATATGGTGGGTGCACAGCTCGAAGGGTTTGAGGTGATGGTGCGCCTCAGCGAGACCGCCAAGGTGATGGTGATTGAGGGCGACGAATACCTCACCTCGCCCATAGACCGCCGCCCCAAGTTCCACCTCTACCACCCCCATGTGGCCATCATCACCGGCATCGAGTGGGACCACATCAACGTCTTCCCCACTTTTGAGATATACAAAGACCAGTTTGCCCAGTTCGTCAACCTTATCGAGCCGGGCGGCAGGCTCATCTATTGCAACGACGACCCCGAGGTGCGCGACGTGGCCCAGAAAAACGCCCGCACGGACATTGTCAAGCAACCCTATGAGGTGCCGCCCCACGAGGTGGTGGACGGCATCACCTATCTCACCGCCTGCGGGCGGGTGCCGCTGCGCGTGTTCGGACGGCACAATCTGCTCAACATGACGGCGGCACGCTATGCCTGCAATGCCCTCTGGGTCAGCGACCAGCAGTTTGACGAGGCCATCCAGTCCTTTGGCGGCGCCAGCAAGCGGCTGGAACTGGTGAAGGCCACGACAGACAGCGCTGTGTATAAAGACTTTGCCCATGCCCCTTCCAAGTTGCGTGCCACCATTGCCGCCATGAAGGAGCAGTACCCCGGTCGCCGACTGGTGGCCTGCATGGAGCTACATACCTTCAGCAGCCTCACGGCCGAGTTTCTCAAGCAGTATGCCGGCACCATGGACAAGGCCGATGTGCCGTTTGTCTACTACAGCCAGCATGCCCTGCAGTTGAAGAAGCTCCCCGACCTAGACCCCGCACAGGTGCAGGCCTCTTTTGCCAACGACAAGGTGCGGGTGTTCACCAACTCGGCACTCATGGTGGAAGAACTGCGCAAGATGGATTGGAAGGGGGCCAATTTGCTCATGATGTCCAGTGGCAACTTCGACGGCATCGATTTCAACCATCTGGCCGACGAACTTATCTGATAACTCTTAAGAATACATAAATATATGGCTAAATTTCAAATAGGGGACAAGGTCAAGTTCCTCAACAGCATCGGTGGCGGAGTGGTCACCAAAATCACCAGCGATTTCATCTTCGTGCGCGACGATACGGGTTTCGACATGCCCATGCCTCCGTCAGAACTCATCCGCATGGCCGACATGAGCGGGGTGGGCAAGGTGTTCAACCAGGATGTGCCTGGCGAACTCCCCAGCCCCGAGGAGGCCAAGCGCATGGCCGAGGCCGAGTCCAAGGCTGCCGCCCGCGAACAGGAACAGAATCGCAAACTGAAAGAGAAATTCACCGGCCGCGCGGATGACCGCAACGAAGACAAATTACTCGAAGAGAATATTCGCCTACGCTCTCAGGTGGCCAACCTGCAGGACCAGCTCAAGAATCTCAAAAACCGCTTGGCCCAGCTGCAGACACAGAACGCTCAGAAACTAAACGAGAACGTCCTGCTGCAGTATATGGTGCGCCCCGGGGAGGCCGAAGTGGACCTGCACATTGAGGCCCTCACCGACCATCCTGAACGGCTCAGCGACATAGAGAAACACGAGTTGCAGAAACGTTTCTTCCGCACCTGCCTGAACCATGCTCAGCTCAACGGCCTCAAGAAGGTCGTCTTCATCCATGGCGTTGGCCGCGGAGTGCTCAAGACCGAAATACAGAAAGAACTGGACCTCTACGACAACATCCAATACGTCGACGCCCCCATGAAACTCTACGGCTCCGGCGCCACCGAAGTCTATTTTAAAACAAAATAAAAGTGATCGGAGTAATCAGAGTAATCTGAGTACTCCGAAAACTCCGAGTACTCAGATTATTCCGATCACTCCGAAATAAAACTCTCTCCCTATGAGCAAACAAATCACAATAGGCAATCTTACCCTGGGTGGCGGAGCCCCCATTCGAGTCCAGTCCATGACCAACACCGACACCATGGACACCCATGCCACTGTCGAGCAGACCCTCCGTCTGGTCGAGGCCGGCTGCGAGCTGGTGCGCATCACTGCCCCCGATGTCAAGGCGGCAGAGAATCTCTATAATATCAAGAATGAGCTGGCCCGCAGGGGCTGCACCGTCCCCCTGGTGGCCGACATCCACTTCAACCCGCTGGCTGCCGAAACGGCCGCCGCCATTGTGGAAAAGGTGCGCGTGAACCCCGGCAACTACACCGACCGCAATACCGGCAAGACCCATTTCACCGACCAAGAGTACAACGACGAACTGAAGCGCATCGGCGATAAAATGTCGCGCCTGATAGAGATTTGCAAGGCCCATCGCACCGCCATGCGCATCGGCACCAACCACGGCTCCCTCAGCGAGCGCATCATGTCGCGCTATGGCAACACCCCCGAGGGCATGGCCCAGAGTGCCATAGAGTTCGCCCAGGTCTGCCGTCAGCAGGACTATGACCAGCTGGTTTTCTCTATGAAGGCCAGCAACGTGAAGGTGATGGTTCAGAGCACGCGACTCTTCGTCCAGAAGATGCAGGCCCTCGGCATGGACTACCCCATCCACCTGGGCGTCACCGAGGCGGGCGATGCCATGCAGGGCCGCCTGAAGAGTGCCGCCGGCATCGGCGCCCTCCTTATTGACGGCATCGGCGACACCATCCGCGTCTCCCTTACAGAAGACCCCGTGGAGGAAATTCCCGTGGCATACGACATCCTGCAAGCCGTCGGTGCCCGCATCAGCCAGTGCGAGTACATCGCCTGCCCCTCCTGCGGCCGCACCCAGTACAACATACAGCAGGCTTTGCAGCAAATCAAGGCCCGCACTCAGCACCTCAAAGGAGTCAAGATAGGCGTGATGGGCTGCATCGTCAACGGTCCCG
>DFDY01000122.1:17660-20231 GCA_002368955.1 Bacteroidales bacterium UBA3816 | reverse complement strand
CCATATTCTTTCCTTACGCGGGCATTATCCCGATCAAGTTATAAGGGTGTATTCTCAGCAATTTATGCGAACATAAACGCACCCCTCTCGTGTCTCTCCACGATGATTATTTGCTTGCCGCGCTTCCGCGGTGGTGACCCTGCTGCGACTCGAACGCAGGACCTAGAGTTTAGAAGACTCTCGCTCTATCCAGCTGAGCTACAGGGCCAACAAGTTGTCGGGACACCCAGATTCGAACTGGGGATCTCCTGCTCCCAAAGCAGGCGCGATAACCGGACTACGCTATATCCCGGAAGAGCGAACTCTCTCTTCGTAAGAAAAAAGACGCCTCACGGACGTCTTTCTCTTCTTTGGCGGAGAAGGGGGGATTCGAACCCCCGGTACCCTAATCGAGTACGACAGTTTAGCAAACTGTTGGTTTCAGCCACTCACCCACCTCTCCGTAGCTGTTCGATTTCATCGGGAAAAACGCTGTTCCCCTCTGGCGAAATCGGGTGCAAAAGTACGAACTTTTTTTGAATTGGACAAAACTTTTTTCGTTTTTTGCACCAAACAGCCTTATTTTATTTTCTATTTGCCTGATTTTTAACGCCGTCTATTTTGCGCTGAATTTCCTCTTGGTTGCCCAAATAGAAGTCTTTTTGGAGGTTCATCTGGTCGTCAAATTCAAAAATATAGGGTACGGCGGTGGGAATATTGAAGCCCACAATCTCATTGTCGCCCATCTTCTTCAAAGTCTTGACGATACCGCGCAGGCTGTTGCCGTGGGCCACCACCAGCACCTCGTCGTTGGTCTCGAAGGCTTTCATGATGACGCCCTCATAGTAGGGCATGAGGCGGGCGATGGTGTCGCACAAGGCCTCGGTGGCGGGCAGCTCCTTGGGGTCGATGCCGGCATAGCGGGGGTCGTTGAGGGGGCTGCGCTTGTCGGAGACCTCCAATGCGGGGGGCTGCACGTCATAGCTGCGGCGCCATTGCATCAGTTTCTCCTCGCCATACTTTTTCAGAGTCTCGGCCTTGTTGGCACCCTGCAGGGCACCGTAGCTCTTCTCGTTCAGACGCCAACTCTTCTCCACGGGCAGGTAGTCCATGTCCATGGCATCCAGAATCTGGTTGAGGGTCTTGACGGCACGTTTCAGATAGGAGGTGTAGCACATGGTGGGGTGGTAGCCTTCCTCTTTCAGCAGGCGACCCGCCATATAGGCCTCGCACTGACCGAAGGGTGTCAGGTCGACATCGGTCCAACCGGTAAAAAGATTCATCTTATTCCATTCGCTCTCGCCGTGGCGAACTAAAATTAATTTCTTCATATTGTCTTATTTTGTTTTCTTGTTATTATTATCAGTAGTTTTTTTCTCTATAGTTTTTTTCTCGGTAAAGATGCCTTCTTTCAGTGCCCCTTGATAGGAGAGGACCACCAGCACCACACCCATGAACACCAGCGGTATGCTCAGCCACTGCCCCATGTCGAGGGTCATGCTCTTCTCAAAGTCGACTTGTTCCTCTTTGATGAACTCGATGAGGATGCGCACACCGAAGAGGGCGATGAGCCAGAAGCCGAAGAGACGGCCGTTGTGCAGCTTGCCTTTCTTGATCATATAGGCCACCATGCAGGCTGCAAAGATGAGGAAATAGGCCAAGGCCTCATAGAGCTGCGTTGGATGTTTGGGGACGGTCTCGCCGTTGCGCTCAAAGATAAAGCCCCACGGCAGAGAAGTCTGCACACCGTAGATTTCGCTGTTGAAAAGGTTGCCCAGACGGATGAAGGCACCGCCCAAGGCCACCACTATCACCAATCGGTCGAATATCCACCAGGCGTTGATGTTATTCTTACGGCTGAAAAACCATATCATCAGGATGACCGCGATGGCGGCACCATGGCTGGCAAGGCCCTGATAGCCGGTGAACTGGCCAGTCTTTATATTGAACGGCAGAAATATCTCCAGCCAGTGCTCGGAGGTGCAGAAATAGTCGGGCTCATAGAACAGGCAGTGACCCAGACGGGCCCCCACCAGCACTGCCAAGAACATCCATACCACCAGCGAGTCGAGGTACTTCGTCTCCACCTTCTCGCGTTTGAACATCCTGTTGAGGATGACGTAGCCAAAGAAGAAGGCAAGGAGGAACCCTATAGAATAGTACCGCAGCCCGAAATTGCCTAGGTGAAACATCACGGGGTCGACATTCCAATTGACGTAATTCAAAAGCATAACAGATTTTATTTATCGAACTGATGAGGTTCCCGGCGGCCAAAGCCGCAGGAGCCTCATCAGCCCTGTTGTTTACTATTTGTTACTTGGCGTAGTTGACCGCACGGGTTTCGCGAATGACGGTCACCTTAATCTGTCCGGGATAGGTCATCTCATTCTGAATCTGACGCGAGAGGTCGAAACTCAGCTTGGTGGCCTCCGCGTCGCTCACCTTCTCGGCACCAACAATCACGCGCAGCTCGCGGCCGGCCTGAATGGCGTAGGTCTTCACCACTCCGGGGTAAGTCATGGCCATATCCTCCAGCTTCTTCAGTCGGTTGATGTAGGCCTCCACCACCTCGCGGCGGGCACCGGGACGGGC
>DFDY01000122.1:3788-17604 GCA_002368955.1 Bacteroidales bacterium UBA3816 | reverse complement strand
CACCGCTGATGGCGTCGCACACCTGAATGATGGGGGCAATGAGCGAGGTCATCTCAATCTCATCGTGGTGGGCACCGATGGCATTGCACACATCAGGGTGCTCCTTATACTTCTCGGCCAGCTTCATGCCAAAGATTGCGTGCGGCAGTTCGGGGTCGGTCTCAGGCACTTTGCCAATATCGTGCAGCAGACCGGCACGCTTGGCCAGCTTGGGATTGAGACCCAGTTCAGAAGCCATGGTAGCAGCCAGATTGGCCACCTCGCGGCTGTGCTGCAACAGGTTCTGGCCGTAAGAGGAACGATACTTCATGCGGCCCACCATGCGCATCAGCTCATGGTTCATATTGTTGATGCCCAGGTCGATGCAGGTACGCTTACCTACCTCGGCAATCTCTTGCTCAATCTGTTTGCGGGTCTTGGCAACCACCTCTTCAATACGGGCGGGATGGATGCGGCCGTCGGTCACCAGTTTATGCAGCGACAGGCGGGCAATTTCGCGGCGAACGGGGTCGAAGCCGCTGAGGATAATAGCATCGGGCGAGTCGTCGATAATGACCTCCACACCGGTGAGAGATTCCAAGGCGCGAATGTTGCGGCCCTCGCGGCCAATGATACGGCCTTTGACCTCCTCATTTTCAAGGTTGAACACGCTAACGGTGTTCTCCACAGCTGTTTCAGTGGCGGTGCGCTGGATGGACTGTATGACAATCTTCTTGGCCTGCTCGTTGGCGGTTATCTTGGCCTCCTCCACGATGTCCATGATGCCTGCGGCGGCATCGGACCTGGCCTCCTCGGTCATCATCTCCACCAAGTGCTGCTTGGCTTCCTCGGCAGTCATGCCGGCAATGTGTTCCAGTTTCTCGATGCTCTCATTGTATACCTTCTCCACCTCGGCCTGACGTTTGCGCAGCACCTCAATTTGGTTGTTGAGGTCGGTGCTCACCTGCTTGAGCTCCTCGCTCTTCTTTTGCAGGTCTCCCACCTTTTGGTTGAGGGTGTTTTCGCGCTGTTTCAGCTTGCTCTCCTGCTCGCGAAGAGCGGCGTTGCGTTCGTTCACCTGCTTCTCGTGCTCGCTCTTCATCTGGATGAACTTCTCCTTGGCTTGCAGGATCTTGTCTTTCTTTATAATCTCGCCTTTCTCTTCGGCGTCTTTCAGCACCTCGTTGCCTCGTTCAATCATTTTTTCGCCCTTGGCCAGCAGTTTGTTGTTTTCTATCTTGGAGGCAGTGATAAAGCCTGCAGCTGCGCCAACGACAATACCGATAATAATTCCTATTATTATGTTCATGTGTGGTAAGTTTGTTTTTTAGTGGGTCTGCCGCTGCGCAAAGGGTTTTTCTGTAGCCAGATGAATCTTCTAAAAAATCCTGCACTCGACCCTCCGGGAGTTATGGTAAACTCTGAACTGTTAGGATTTGAGTGCCGGGTGTCTCAGCCATACAACCTACCCACCCCTGAGCTTACTCGGTTTGTAAATGGTGTTGAGTTTACAAACTGTTTCGGGTCAAATGCAGGATATTTCTTAAAGTAGCTCGCCGCTGGGACTTACGTGACAACCACAGAAAGCCTCATTGCCCAGCGGGTCACCCTATAGTTTAACTTTAGTGTCGAGCAGTTCGTTTATGTCGGTGAGCCGCGAGGCCAGCTTAGTGTCCTTATACTGCAGGCGGTCCTGCAGCTCCAGCAGCTGGGTAATCTGCGTCAGCGCCACCATTGCCAACAAATCTTGGCGGTCGTTATAGGCATACATCTTGCCGTAGCTCCGTGCCTGAGAGTCGATGGACTCGGCGGCTTTGCGCAGGAAGTGCTCGTCGTCGGGTCTGACCTTCAGTTTGTAAGGTCTGTCCAGTATGTACACTGTTGCCGGTAGCTCGTTCATTTGTCTTGTCTATACTTCTTTGTGCTTAATTATTCCGATTTGTTGATTAATGATAAACTTTTATCTATGCTTCTTATCAGTTGGTTAATCCTAAGTTTTATCTCTGCAGAATCGCCCTTTTGAGTCAGCGCGTTCCCTAGTTTTAATATGTTATTTTGTTCCTTTAATTTGTTAATTACTATACTGTTGTTCTCTATCTGCCCTTGCAGCTCTGCACATTGCCGTGCCAGACTCTCTTCCGAAGCACGCAGACGGTCGTTCTCTTCCATCAGTTTCCGAACCTTCAGTTCGATCTCTGCCACAGTGGTTTCATAATCAAACATAGCAACGTCAGTTTATGCTACAAAAAGCGGTGCAAAATTACGATTTTTTTTGAATATGTGCAAAATAATTTTACCACTCATTCAGATATTTATTATCAAATATTTGAGCTATAGTTATTTACAACCATTCTTGCACAGTTATTTACTGCCTTCCGTGCTGTCCCGTAGCCACTTTTGGAATGGATGATGGACAGAAAAAAGCAATTGTCTTCAGCGTTCAAATTCTACCACTCCACGCCTAGGCGCACGCCCAACGTGAACGGCAGGTCGACAGTATAGGTCACCCGGTCGCTATAGGAAAAGGGGTAATAGATGCCCCACAGCCGGAACCCCTGGTAATAGGAGAGATTCAGCATCAAGTTCAGTGCCGTGCGGCCACCCAAAGCCCAACGCACACCGGCGGCCACGTCACCATAGAACGAAGCGCGGTCGCCCTCGTACAAATCAAAGTAAGGGCCTGCCCTCAGTTCAAAGGTAGGAGTCAGCTCAGCGGTGAAACTCAGATTGTAGCGCACATCCAGAAAGAGGGGCAATGTGAGCAAATCCTCATCAAAGCTCAGTCCGGCGCCCACACCCACAAAGGTTCGGTCGCCCACATAGAATCCGTGGGTGGAGGAAAGGGTTCCAGCACAGAAAGCGGGTCTGTCATAAACGCTTTGTGCCGGGGCCCAGCCTAGCCCCGCATCGAAAAAGCCTCTATAGTATTTGTAGCCTTGGCCCATCGTGCCGAGAGGCAGAAACAGCATGGCCAGTAGCAGAAGGGTACATGCCCTTGTGCCGAATGAGATAGTTATGCGTTTAGTCATATATCAGGGTATTTTGTAGTTTATTACTTAGATAACGGCAGAAAGTGTTTTTTATTGTGCCAGGTGGCAGTCGATGCCCTTGGCGGTGTTCCAAGGGGCGATGTCCTCGCCCGTCACCAGCCGCCCCAGTCCGCACAGCTCCATACTGCCCTCCTCGGGGGCAATCAGCAGGGCGGGAGCCGCGGCATCGTCGTAGTCATAGGGGTTGTCCGACCCCACCAGCAGCGCCCCCTCGTTGAGCTGTATGTTCACCCCGTCGCGCAGGTGGATGCTGCCCGTTAGATAGCGGCCCACCTCGAAGACCAACGTCCCACCGCCTTGCGCGGCAATGAAGTCGACAGCCATCTGTATCGAATTGGTGTTGAGAATGCTGCCATTGCTTTTGCAGCCGAAGCGTGAGGCTTTATAAAGGGCTTTGCCCTCGGTGCAGGGCGAAGCATTGTCGTGTGCCAAAATGATGTCCGAGGAGGTCAGCGCGGGGTCCGACTCCACCTTCAGTTTCGACTTCTGCTGTCGCACCTGAAGGACTTTCTTGTCCCATTTCAGATGGCGGCAGTTGTGGGCCACCACCTGCGGCCTGACGGAGCCCTCAATCACGGTATGGTCCAAAACTAGGTTCTCCACATCGTCAGCCACGATGGCGGGGCGGTAGTCCTTCTCCCCCACCCTGAGCTTCACGTTGCGCAGCGTGATATTGTCGGCATGGCGCAGATAGAAGCCCCAAGCGGGCAGTTCCTTCCACATGGAGAATTCCGGATAGCGCCGCTCCCATTCGGGAATGGCGGCCAGTTGCTCGGGCGTGGTGCCGCGATAGGCATAGGTGCTGTCGGCATGGCCCGGATAAACCATCTCCACATTCTCCAGCAGCACGTTCTGTATGCGGTGCTGCGGAGTACCCACAATGCTGGAGGGCGAAATGTTGCGTGGTAGGTCCTCCACTGGCCCCTCGTAGCTGTAGCCCGCATCGGGTTTCTCCAGCGGTACTTCCACATAAATGTTGCGCAAGGTAATGTCTTTCAGACAGGGCTCGCCCTTGCCCGTCCGTCTTTCGCCCAAGCGCAAAAAGATAGGATTGCCCGTATGCAAGGCCCGCAACCCGTCCACCACCACGTCCTCTATCATGGCACCGTCCACGCTGGCAATGGTGATAGCGCTGCGATAGGTGTCGCGGATGACGATATTGGAGAAGCGGAAGTGGCGGAACTTGCCTCGTGTCATGGTGCCAAACTTGATGCCGTTGGCCGACGACCTTCCCACACAGTTCTCCACCACCACGTTCTGGCAGATGCCGTCCACGCTGTGGCTCTTAAAGCAAAAAACATCGTCTGCCGCATCCATATTGCAGTTGCGTATGACCACATCGCTGCAGTCCACTATGTCCACCCCGTCGTTGTTCCAATAATTCTTGCTATCCACCGTCTGGTCCTCAATCAGCAGGTTGCGGCACTGGTCGTACTGCTGGTTCCAGCTGGCGGGATTGCGTAGGGTGATGCCACTGACGGTGACATTCTCGCATTCGCGGAAATGGATATTCTCCGGTCGGTTAGATTCGCCCGGTCGGTCATACTTCAGCGGGTCCTGCACCAGCCCCATGTGGATGTATTCCACCAGCTGGTTGGCCACCTCCCAGCCGCGGCCGTCAATGGTGCCACGACCAGTGATAGCGATGTCGTGCTGCTGCACGGCAAAGAGCAGGGCCGTCCACTTGCAGTAAGGGTCCTTCACATAGTCGAAGGGATTGAGCGACCCCAGCAGGGTGGACCCTTCGCTCAGCTGCAGTGTCACGCCACTCTTTAGGTAGAGGCTTCCGCTCACAAATTTGCCCGGCGGGAAAATCACCGTCTGCCTTTCCCCGCCACTCTCGTAGGCGGCATGGGCACTGTCGATGGCTGCTTGCAGGCTGCGGGTGCACAGAGTCACCCCGTCGCCCTTGGCTCCAAAAACGGTCACCAGCAGCCTCTGCCCCCATGCGCCACAGCCACCCGCAACCAGCAGAAAAAACAAGACAAAATTTTTCTTATTAGTCAGTTTCATAAGACATTACTATTAAATTCAACAATCAAGTCCAACAGAAAACAATGGGCAAAAATACACATTTTTTCCAAACCACAAGCCGTCCAACCGAAAAATAACTGCCCCTGCCATTGCATAGGCATTACTGACAGAATGCTGTCGATAAGCATCAACCCTACAACTATTTGAATTGCAGTCGTGTCAAGCCGTTGGACGATGGGCAGACCCTTTAGAAGAAAGCGACCGGGCCGACGAGGCCTGCGGGGGTGGTGGGAACATTGCGTTTGAGGACGAAATGCTGCACCACGCCGTTGTCGGTGAGGGTGTGGATATAGTTGTTGAGGGTGGTGGTGACTTTAACGGTAATGGTGTTGTTGCCGGGGCGCAGATGGGGAGCCACATTGTCGTATATCCGTTCACCGTACCATTTCACACCACAGCTCTCGCCATTCACTATCAGCTCGCAGATGTCGTACACCGCGCCAAGGTCGAAGATGGGGTCGGGACCGAGGCTGTCGTAGGGCAACTGAGTGGTATAGGTAATGGTGCCTGCAAAGTCTTTAAACTGAGTTTGGCGGAGGTCGCAGAGGTCGGTCATGACGGTGTCGCGCGTCCAACCCTGGGTGGCATGGTGCAGTGTAACGTGCCAGGGGGTTCGAATGGGAAAGTAATGCTGCCCTTCATGGTAAGCAGGATGCCACTGGGAGGCCTGCGACTCAAGGCTTTCATTGCTTTCTTCTAGAATGATGAGCAGGCTTTGTGCGGGCGGGAGGTAAAGCCAGGCAGAGCCGAGTTCTAGTTCAAGCAGCTGCCTGCTGTCGGTGGCCGCATCGTAGACCCAAGCGGTGCGACGGGCCAGAAGGCTGTCGGGGAAGCGTATGGTGGAGGCCACCGCCTGATGCAGGTGGGCGTTGGCAAAGAAGAATATGTCCTCGCCGTGGTCGCCACGGTAGTGGTTCTGCAGCAGGAAGCGGTCGGGCTGGTCGATGGTGACGGCATGGGGCAGGGCGTGTTGGTGCTGGACCTGCCGGTACCAATCAAGATAGTTCCGGCTGGGCAAGTTGGGCACAGCCACCACCTTCATATTGAGAGTTGAGAATTGAGAATTAAGAATTGAAAGTTGAGAATTAAGAATTTCAGAGTTTTGGGGCTGGGAGGCCGTGTCCGCTGTGACCACCAGCAGGGCCGAGTATTCCTTCAAGCCAACATGGAGGCGTCCCCCGCTGACAGTGGCGGACCGCAGCTGGCGCGGGGTGACGAAGTCGCAGCAGCCACCGTTCTTGTGCACCGCCTCCCAGAGGAGTTGCGGCACCTCGTAGGGGCTGCCCTTGGGATAGTTGGGGAAAGGTTCGGTCTGCACGCCGTATTGTGACCAAAGGCTCTCCTCGGGCAGCAGGATGGCGATGTCGGTGGCCATGTCGGACTGCTGCAGGACAGCACTCATGCGGGCACGATAGTCGTTGAGCAGGCGGAAGTAGGGCCACCAAGTGTTCTGTTCGTTGTAGTAGCTGCCGTACTGTACCCATCCGGGCAGACCCGCCGTGGGAGGCGAGTAGTTGAAACCGTGCCAGACCGAGTGGGTGGTGCCACTGAAGAGGCTCATGTCGCTGCCCAGTTTGAGCAGTTCGAGGGTGGTCTCAAACATGCGGTAGGTATTGGTCATTTCCTCAGCACTGATCAGGCGGCGGCCGCTTTGGTGGGCAGCAGAGGAGACATACTTGTTAATCATCGTATAGGCGCGGCCGCGGCGATAGTCGTCGTCGGGCATCTCCTCGCCTATGCGGTGGCGCAGATAGTTGGTGGTCCAACTTTCGCCCTCGGGAATGTCGTAGCCGAGGGAACTCTCCAAGGGGAAGAAACCGCGGCCATAGGCCTGCGCCCGGGCCTTCATCCCCTGGCTGTGGCACCAGTCAAGAAAGGTCTGCGTGTAGCGCTCATGGAGCAACTCGGCCTTGGTAAGTTCGAAATCGTAGCGCACCTGCTGCACCTGCCGCTTGAAATCGGGTGATTGCCTGGCTCCATACTCATAGCTGACCACTTCGCCCAACCGCCCGGTCTTGAACATGGTGAAGGGGAGCCACGGCATGAGGTCGTAGCCGCGGCGGCGGCGGAACTCGGTGGCAAAGTCGGTGGTCCAGTTGCAGCCCTCCAGCTCCATGCTGTCGACAAAATAGGCCCGCAGCCATCGGCTCATGGGTCCTAAGCGGCCCTCCAGCCGCCTTTGCATGTTGTCAAGGAAATGCCGCACGGCGGCCTGATTCATATGGTCGAGAATGGGACCCGAGGCACCGGGTGCTCCGTTGATAACGCTGGCAAAGGAGGTGCAGCGCACCAAGGCATAAAGCATGTATTTGCCGGTGGGCGAGGGATGCCAGCCGGTGGTGATTTGGTTGATGGGATAGATTTTGATGGTATCGCCGGGGAGATAGAGGTCATTGCGCTGATAGATGCTGTACACCGAGTCGGGCACCACGAAGAGGTCCACCAACTCGAACTGGCGTTCCTTGTTGGGCACGGTCACATTGGGGTCCACGGCATCGAATATCTGCTGCTGGGTGATGACAAAGGGTTCGTTGGCACTATTGGCAGACCAGTCAATCTCGGCCACATAGGTGAGCATCACCTGCGCCCGCTCGTCCATGGGGAGGGTTTCCATGCCAAAAGGCCAGCCGCTGCCCACCAGCAGGTCGCAACCCATGCCCAATCGCTTGGCCTCGCGAAGGGTGGTGGCCAGCGCATCAAGCCACTCGTCGCTGAGCCAGGTAAGGGAGGCTATGCCGAGGCTGTCGCAGCGTTTGGCGGGGAACTCGATAGGGTTGATTTCCACTCCGCCAATGCCGGCCTCATGCAACAGGTGCAGCTCACGTTTGAGCTCCAGAGTATCAACCTTGTCGCCGTTCCACCACCAGCGCACCCATGGACGTTCCTGCCCGCTTTGGGCAAAGAGTGCGAGCGGCAACAACAGGAGGAGACACAATGCTACTTTTCTAATCATGGTGCAAAGATACGAAGTTTTTGCGGAATCAGATATTTTTGCTATATTTGCAAATGACAGTCGCCCGTGACAAATCCATTATACACTTAATACATAACACATTATGCAATACTAAAAAACTCAATTCTCAATTCTCAATTCTCAATTCTCAATTCTCAATTCCATTATACACTTAATACATAACATATTATGCAACACCGAAAATCTCAATTCTCAATTCTCAATTCCATTATACACTTAATACATAACATATTATGCAACACCGAAAATCTCAATTCTCAATTCTCAATTCTCAATTCACAATCCTACCCCTCACCGCCGCCGACCGCGAAGCCATCAAGGGTGAGAAACGCCTAGGGAACACTTTCCTCTACTTCTTCACGGGCCTGGCCCTCATACTGCTACTCTTCATCAGTTACTACCGCCCCATAGTGTATATCTCGGCCACCCTGCTGCTGGCAGGGGTGGTGGTCAGCCACCTCATCAACCGCAAGCTGAACCGCGACTTAGCCCGTGGCAAAAAGCATGTCTACCACAAGGACATCAAAGAGCTGCTGGTCAATCCCAGCCTGTCCGACACCCAGCCCTACGCCACTCCCTATTTCCGTCGCCTCTCGAACTATCACGCGGGCTATGGGGTGAGGGCTGGCAACCAGCTCTTCCTCATCGACAAGGCCACCTACGACCGCCTTCAGGGGCAGCACCAGTGCGCGGTGCACTACGCACCCGAGAGTGCCACCTTCCTAGGCGTGTATCCCATTGAATAATACAGAAAAAAATAACCCATCACTAACATGAAAAAAATCTTTCTACTCCTATTTGTAGCCCTCGGCCTCACGGCCATGGCCCAAAAGGCACAGGTCGTTGCGCCCAAGACGGCCAGCCGTTACGTCAACGTCTTCATCGGCACCAACGGCATGGGCCACACCTTCCCCGGGGCCTGCTTCCCCTACGGCTCCGTGCAGCTGAGTCCCGACACCGACACCATCCCCCACAACGTGGGCGGCGTCTATCAGCCCCGCGCCTACGACTACTGCGCCGGCTACCAATACCGCGACAACACCATCGTAGGCTTCAGCCACACCCATCTCTCCGGCACCGGCCACAGCGACCTCGGCGACCTGCTGCTGATGCCCTACAGCGGGGCCACCCAACTCCGCCCCGGCACCAAGCAGAACCCCGACGGCGGCTACCGCCAGCGGTTCAGCCATGCCTCCGAGACGGCCCGGCCGGGCTACTATGCTGTCACCCTCGACGACAGCCACATCGAGTGCGAACTCACCGCCACCGAACACTGCGGCGTCCATCGCTACACCTTCCCCCGCGGGGCTGAGCAGAAACTACTGCTCGACCTCAGCCACGGCATATACAACTACGATGGCAAAGTGCTGTGGGCACAGTGCAACGTCATCATCGACCCCAACCGCACGCCCCGCCAGATTATCAGCGGCTACCGCATCACCAACGGCTGGAGCCGCACCAACTACACCTACTTTGCTATCTATGTGAACAAACCCATCAAACACTACGGCTGTCACGACTTCGGACCCCGCCCCTACAACGGCTTCTGGGGCCGGTTCGACACCGAGCACGACTTTCCGGAGATGGGAGGCCGCAAGCTGGTCACCTGGTTTGAGTTCGACGACCAGGGCGATCCGCAGTTGGAAGTCCTTGTGGCCCTCTCTGCCACCAGTGCCCAGGCCGCCGTAAACAACCTCATGCACGACATAGGCCTCCATGCGCAGGACTGCGCCGAGGGGCACTACTTTGACTGCCTCCTACAGTACAACGAGCAGGCCTGGGCACAACAACTCGACCGCTTTCAGGTCGAAGGCAACGACGATGCCAAGGCCATGTTCTTCACCTCGCTCTACCACACCCTCATCAACCCCTCCCTCTACATGGATGCCGACGGCCACTACCGCGGCATCGACCAGGAAGTGCACACCACCGCAGGCCGCAGCACCAACTACACCGTCTTCTCCGTGTGGGACACCTATCGCGCCTTCCACCCCCTGCTCACCCTCCTCGACGGCACCCTCACCAACAACATCGTAGCCAGTTTCTACCGCCACTACGAGCAGAGCCCCCACCATATGCTCCCCGTCTGGAGCCATATGGGCAGCGAAAACTGGTGCATGATTGGCTACCACGGTGTGTCGGTACTGGCCGACGCCCTCAGCAAAGGATTCACCGGAGGCATCTCCCCCTCGCGCCTCGTGGCCGCCATGCAGCAGACCTCCAACTGCCCCTACTACAGCCAGACAGACATCTATCGCTCCAAAGGCTATGTGCCTTTCGAACTCAACCCCTCAGCCACCTCCGTCACCCTAGAGAATGCCTACGAAGACTGGTGCATCTACAACACCCTCCGGCAGCAGAATGGCTCCGCCGCCGACATCGAGAACTACCGCCGCCGCGCCCTGAGCTACCAAAACGTCTTCGACCCCCAGCTGGGCTTCGTCCGCGCCCGCCATGCCGACGGCAGCTGGAAGAGCCCCTACAGCCTCCTCGCCACCAGCGGCGAAGGCCTCATCGAAGGCAACGCCTGGAACTACAGCTTCTACGTGCCCCACGATGTCAAAGGCCTTATGAACCTCATGGGAGGCGACAAAGCCTTTGTGGCCAAACTGGACACCCTCTTCACCATGCATGTGCCCGACCAATTCTTTGCCCAAACAGAAGATGTCACCCGTGAGGGCATGTTGGGCGGCTATGTCCACGGCAACGAACCCTCCCACCACATCCCCTACCTCTATATGTGGACCTCGCAACCGTGGAAAACCCAGTACTGGGTGCGCGAAATCATGAACCGCATGTACCGGAACCATATTGACGGCCTCTGCGGCAACGACGACTGTGGCCAAATGTCGGCTTGGTACATCTTCACCGCCATGGGCTTCTACCCCGTCTGCCCCGGCAGCGGCCAGTACATCCTCGGAGCCCCCTACCTCCCCTACCTCAAAGTCACCCTTGCCAACGGACAAACCCTCGAAATCAAAGCTCCAAAAGTGAGCGACCGGAACCGCTACATCCAAGCCGTGCGTCTGGGTGGCCAACCCCTCACCCACGCCTATCTCACCCATCAGCAACTTATGCAGGGCGGCACTCTGGAGTTCGACATGGGGCCCAAACCAAACAAACGCCTCTTCCAGTCGGCCAAAGACAAGCCATACTCGCTCAGTGTGCAGTAAACAGCCTATAATGACGGCTGCCATCCATCACACTCAGCACACTACCCTTTACACCCCTGTAAACAAACTTTACATTCCCCCACCCACTTCATTACGGCTGTTCACTGACGGACAGCCGTTTATCATTTTTGGCACAGAACTTGAATAGACCATTATCGTAAAGAAAAAAGCAAACGCAATGACACACCGCCTATCGAAACCCATCCTCCTGCTCTGTGCCTTAATCTATGGACACAGCCTCATAGCGCAGCCCATGACCCTGCGCGACTGCATGGACTATGCCGTGGCCCACGCCACCGAAATGCGCCTCTCCGCCGCCGACCGCAGCGACGAGCACGCCGCCCACCGGCAGGCACTCCTGGCAGCCTTCACCCCCAGCATTGGGGCCCAAAGCTACGCCTACAACCAATATGGCCGCAACCTTGACCCCGAGACCAACACCTACACCGACTTCACCACCTTCCACAACGGCTATTCCCTCTCGGGCAGCATCACCCTCTTCGATGGCTTCCAAGCCCTGGGCAAGATACGCCTCGCCTACCTCCAGAGCCAGAAGGGGCTCAGCCACGAGCAGCAATGTGCCGACGGGGTGCGCATCGCCGTCATGGAGGCCTACTACCAGCTACTCTACTACCGCCAACTGGCCGAAGTGCTACGGCAGCAGTGCGCCACCACCGACAGTGCCCTCACTAAAGTCCGCCGCGAAGAGGAGCTGGGGCGCAAAGGCCATGCCGACGTGGTGCAGATAGAGTCGGAACTGGCCGAGCGACAATACCAACTGGCTGATGCCGAAGGGCGGCGCGACCAAGCCCTGCTACAACTGCAAGAAACCCTCTGCTGGCCCTCCGACCGTCCGCTCCTCATCGCTGATCAGCCCGAGGAACTGGAACCCCTCGCCGCTCCCAATTCTCAACTCTCAACTCTCAATTCTCAATTCTCAATTCTTAATTCTCAATTCTCAACTCTCAATTCAGATAGGCTCCCCGCCGTGCGGATAGCCCGCTCCGAATTGCGTGAGGCCGAAATCGGAGTGCGACAGGCCCGTTCTGCCTGGTCGCCCACCCTCTCGCTCGCTGCCGGATGGTCTACCACCTACTACACCTATCCCGGCCTCGAAGGCTACACTCCCCTCCCCTTCGCCCAGCAGTGGCACACCAACGGAGGCAAATACCTACAACTCTCCTTAAATATCCCCCTCTACAGCCGCGGCACCCGCACCCTCGCCCTCCGCAAAAGCCAAAACGAGCGTGTCCGTGCCCAAGTTCGCTTAGAGCAGGCGCTGCGCGAAGACACCAACGCCCTCCGCCGTGCTACCCTCGACGTCGAAACCGCCGAAGCCTCCGCCCTCAAGGCCCAGCGCATGGCCCAGGTCAAGCAGCAGGCCTTCGCCCTCAGCCAGCGGCAGTTCGAGTTGGGACTCATCAGCGCCATCGAATACCAAACTGCCTCCCAAGCCCATCTCAGCGCCCAAGCCGAGAACCTCAACGCCCAACTCCAGCTGCGCCTCAAACGCCACCTCCTCCGCTATCGCCAAACCGGCATCCTATAAAGAATCTATCGTATCTATCATATCTATCAAATCTATCAAATCTAAAAAAAAAACATGGACCACCCCATCCCCAAGAAAACCGGCCTCCGCAGGGCCTTCACCCGCAAAGCCCTCCCCTACTGGGGAGCGGCACTGCTGGCAGCATTTATCCTCTTCCTCATCGTGCGGCCACACAGCAGCACACAGCGCATCAGTGGCGACACCCTCACCGTCAGCCAGGTTGTCCGCGCCGACTTCGACGACTACATCCGCGTCAGCGGCACCGTGATGCCGATGACATCTGTGCAATTGAGTCCCACCGAGGGCGGTATCGTGCAGCAGATCGTAGCCGAGGAAGGCACTAAAGTCAAGGCTGGCGACGTTATACTGATACTGAGCAACGAAAACCTCGACCTGCAAATCCTCAACGCCGAAGCCGAGCTGGCCGAGAAAGAGAACATCCTACGCAACACCCTCATCAGTATGCAGCAGCAGAAACTCTCCGTCCGTCAAGAACGCCTCTCTCTGCAGGTCGAAGTGCGCCGTGCCAAGCGCGCCTACGAGAGCAGCCAGCAGCTCTGGGACGAGTGCCTCATCGCCCGCGAGGAATACCTCAAGGCCAAAGAGGACTATCAGCTGGCCTGCGACAAGCTGGAGGTGGTCAGCGAGCGCGAGCGGCAGGACAGCCTCTACCGCAGCGAGGAACTGCAGCAGCTGCGCGACAACCTCAGCAATATGCGCCTCAATATGGCCATGATACGCCGCCGCAAGGAGAACCTCAGCGTCAAGGCCCCCATCGACGGACAGATAGGACTCCTCGACGCCGTGCTCGGCCAGAACATCATCCCCGGTGCCGCCATCGGGCAGATCAACAACCTCGACAGCTACAAAATTCAAGCCCAAATCGACGAGCACTACATCGACCGCGTCACCGCAGGCCTCCGCGCCACCTTCGACCGGCAGGAACAGCACTATGGCGCCCGCCTTCGCAAGGTCTATCCCGACGTGCGCGACGGCAAGTTCAAGGCCGACTTCCTCTTCGGCGACACCATCCCCGACAACATCCGCGCCGGCCAGA
>DFDY01000122.1:2581-3733 GCA_002368955.1 Bacteroidales bacterium UBA3816 | reverse complement strand
CAGACCTACTACCTCAACCTGCAGCTGGGCCAGAGCGAAGAGGCCCTCCTCATCCCCCGCGGCAGCTTCTACCAGCACACCGGCGGCAAGTGGATCTACGTCCTCACCGACCCCCACCGCGCCGAGAAGCGCACCATCAGCATCGGCCGCCAGAACCCGCAGTACTACGAAGTCCTCGAAGGCCTCCGCCCCGGCGAGAAAGTCCTCACCGGCAGCTACGACCACTACGGCGACAACGACGTGCTGATAATAGAAACTAAAAGGTAAAAACTAAAAACTAAAAGGGTGAGTGGGGCCGCGATAACTATTAACTGAAAAACACCGCCCCACTCAGAATTCAGAATATAGAACTCAGTATTACAATATGAACAGTTACTTTAAATTCCTCTCGCGCAACAAGCTCTATGCTGCCATCAACCTGATTGGCCTCACCCTCTCTATGGCCTTCGTGCTGCTGCTGGCTGTCTATGTGCAGCGGCAGCGCAGCACCGACCGCTTCCAGCAGAACGCCGACCGCATCTACCTCGTGGGCAACGACGAGAACCTGGTCTCCGGCTACTGGCTCCATAACCACCTCAAAAACCGCTACCCTGAGATAGAGGCCGCCACCTGTTGGGCCTACTTCGAAAAGTCTCCCTTCTATATAGGCACAAGCGAGCAGGCCATCAACACCAATATGGCATACGCCGACATCGACTTTTTCGACATCTTCTCCTTCCCCTTGGTCGAGGGCAGCGTGGCCGAATGGAAAGCCTCAGACCACCGTTGCGCCATCAGCCGCCAATTTGCCAACGCCCATTTCGCCGAGGAGAGCCCCATAGGCAAAACCCTCCGCTACGGCAACGAGGGCGACCTCACCGAACTGACCGTTGCCGCCGTCTTCGACGACTTCGGCAACAGCACACTCAAGCAGCCCGACGTCATTGTCCGCGGCGAAAACTGTGTCCACTACAACCCCGCTAACGACGAGCAGATGAGAAATAGCGGCTTCTGCCTCACCTTTATTATGTTGCGACCTGGGGCCGACCTCGCCGCCAAACAGGACGACCTGCTCAGCTTTATGAAAGAAATCAGCTGGATGTACAAAAACGGCGTGCGGCACGAGGTCAACCTCATCCCCCTGCTCGACATCTACTTCCTCGACAACTACAA
>DFDY01000122.1:1533-2404 GCA_002368955.1 Bacteroidales bacterium UBA3816 | reverse complement strand
GCCGTGCCAAAGAGATGGCCACCCGCCGCCTGTTGGGAGCCGGACGCTGGCGTGTGTCGTTGCAGATGATAGCCGAAAGCACCCTTATGTGCGCCGTGGCCATGCTGCTGGCTGTCCTGCTGGCCGAAGCCCTCTCGCCTGCCGCCAGCCGTATGCTCGACTATCCTTTCTCCATCTTCCAGAGCATCACCTTGCCGCGCCTGCTGCTGGTTGTGGCCTTCGTGCTGTTCACCGGCCTCGTGGCAGGCATTGTCCCCGCCCTCCTCATCCAGCAGGCACAGCCCATCGAGGTGGTCCGCGGCAGCCTCCGCCTGCGCACCAGGCAGGTTTACAGCAAAGTATTTATCATCCTACAAAACATCGTGGCCACTGTTATGCTCGTCACCGCCCTCACTATGCTGCTGCAAGTGCGCCACATCGTGGGTGCCCCTCTCGGCTACAACACCCACCACATCCTTCGTCTCGACAACCACTATGGCCGTGCCGCCGACCTGCTGCCCCTGCGCGAACGCCTTTTGCAGGAACCTTGCATCAAAAATGTGGCTTTCGGCGAGGGTACCCCCTTCAGCGGCACCAACAACAACACCTTAAACACCGCCGACGGCCAAGTGGCTTCCTTTCAAATCATCCAGGGCGACAGCAACTACTTCAACATGCTGGGCCTCCAACCCATCCGCGACAATCACAACCCCGGCCACTATTGGCTCAACGAATTCGCCATCAATAAATTCGGACTCACTCTCGACTCTGAAACCCTTCAGTTTGAATACGGTCCGATGGAAATAGGCGGTGTCTACAAAGACTTCAAATTCTACGACATACTGTCCGACAACAAGGAAGCACTCATCTACAACTACGGTGAATACACCGC
>DFDY01000122.1:0-1436 GCA_002368955.1 Bacteroidales bacterium UBA3816 | reverse complement strand
GGCAACGACCGCGAAGCCTACGACCGAGTCAAAGCCATCGTCGCCGAGTTCTACCCCAACGACATCTTCGACGCCGTCTACCTCGACGACGAGATAGCCGAGTTCTTCGCCCCTCAAACCCGTCTCAGCCGCCTTATGGCCCTCTTCACCCTCCTCATCCTGCTGGTCAGTGCCCTTGGTCTGGTGGCTATGAGCACCTACTACATGCAACAAGAACAGCAAGCCGTGGCCGTGCGCCGCGTGTACGGAGCCGATCAGCGAAAGTTGCAGCGCGGACTGACGGGCTCCTTTATGAAGCTGGTGCTGGTGGCATTTGTCATCGCCACGCCCATTGCCTACTGGGTGGTGAATCATTTCTACCTCGAAACCTTCAGCTACCGTATACCCCTCTACTGGTGGATTTTCGCCTTGGCTGGAATCGTCATCCTCCTTGTGGCCCTCGCGTCGGTCACCTTCCAAGCCCACCGCACCGTGGCTGCAAACCCCGCCTCCATCCTTAAATTGAGAGTTGAGAGTTGAGAATTGAATTTCGTGTCCGGATAATTCTCCATTCTCCATTCTCAACTCTCCATTCACTACCCCGTCCATCTTTTTAGTTTTTAGTTTTTACCTTATACTTTAACTCTAACAATTATGCTCAAAGTAGAAAATCTTCAGAAAATCTTCCGCACGGAAGAGATTGAAACCATCGCCCTCAACGGCGTAAGTTTTGAAATCAAAGACGGCGAATTTGTCGCCATCATGGGCCCCTCGGGCTGCGGCAAGTCCACCCTGCTCAACATCCTGGGCCTCCTCGACAACCCCACCGCTGGTCGCTACTGGTTCGGCGACACCGAGGTGGGCAGCCTCAAAGAGCGCGACCGCACCCGCTTCCGCAAGGGCAACATCGGCTTCATTTTCCAGAGTTTCAACCTCATCGACGAACTGAACGTCTACGAGAACGTCGAGCTGCCGCTCAAATACCTCAATATGGGTGCCCGCGAGCGCAAAGAGCGCGTCACCGCCATGCTCAAACGTATGAACATCAGCCACCGCGCCCAGCACTTCCCGCAGCAGCTCAGCGGAGGCCAGCAGCAGCGCGTGGCCATCGCCCGCGCCTGTGTGTGCCGTCCCAAGCTCATCCTCGCCGACGAGCCCACCGGCAACCTCGACAGCAAGAACGGCCGCGAGGTGATGAGCCTCCTCACCGAACTCAACGCCGAAGGCACCACCATCGTTATGGTCACCCACAGCCCCAAGGACGCCGCCATCGCCCAGCGCACCATCGACCTCTTCGACGGCCAGATAGTCAACGACTTGAAGAACGAACTGTAATCCGTCACTTGATGAACAGAAAAAGTGATTTACTCCTAAAGGTACTCTCTCTTGGGGTAGGTCTGGCTGTAGGCATAGTGCTTATAGCCAAAGTCTTCTTCGAGCTCTCCTACGACAGCTTC
>DFDY01000135.1 GCA_002368955.1 Bacteroidales bacterium UBA3816 | reverse complement strand
ACCTCATGGGTTTCTCCTTGTCCAGTGTAGGTCTTCACCCAGTCGAAATGCTGGGCGTGTGCGGTGAGTGCCATCAGCGCGAGGAGTGTAAAGGTGAGGGCCTTTCTTGCCATAGTTGTGTTGTTTTTTGCATTTATAAATTCGTTTTCTTTATCGAGTGAAGATGTCCGACTGCTTCAGCAGGCGGACGGTGTGCTGCTTGCCGTCGGCGGTGGTGAGGGTGAGTAGGTAGGTGGTCTGTGGGCGCGAGGTGAGGTCGAGGGTGTACTGGCCGGGGCCGTCGGGAGTGAGGCGCACTTGCTCGCGGCGGCCGGTGAGGTCGCTGAGCCAGGCGGTGGCAACCCCGTTTTCAACTTTCAACTCTCCACTTTCAACTCTAATCTTCACGCTCTGCCGGAATGGGTTGGGGTATGCCACGAAAGCGTTTCCACCCTCCTCCAACGTGATGCTCACATTGCCCGTGTCGCCTGAATATACATACGGTGTCATAAACGCCGTGTCAATGTATTTTGCGGTGTATGCCAAGCTATGACCATTGCTGTTAAGTGAAATGTCGCCGAATGTCATATCTGAGGATGTATAGCCAGAAATATAAAGGATACTATCTTTTAGGCAGAGACTTGTGCTTGGCTCGGCGTATTGTTGGGTCGCAGAATTAAAATCAATGTATTGCAAGGGGGCGCCGTTATAGTCCCATATGTAGATTCCCTTTCCAGCCTGTGATTGTTCAACATTAATAGTCTGATTCTGAAACTGAATGTCGTTTTGGTATGCAACTGGGGCAAACACTCGGTTTTTTTGCAGATAATACTGGAATAATGAGGAATACGGCCTCGCATGGTGGTCATCGTTGAAGACCTAGCATATCCATATGAGACGAAACGGCCAGTCTCTTTGTCAAAACGTAGTACTATAGCATTCTTTTGCAATTCGATTTCGGTTGAGTCAATGTAAAATACTTCATTATTATTATTGAATACCGACGAGGAAACAAATATAGACGAAGAATCTTCGTCTATCGTCATGGAATGAAAAATCCCATGACGATAGATAAGCCGCAAGTCTACTGCCAGTTCTCCATACTCTATCTGTTTGATATAAATTGGAATCAATGTGCTATCGTATTTCAATAAAAAAGTGTTCTGATAGGCAGATGTATGCAATACCAGAGAAGGTGCATCTTTAACTATACATTCACTATTGGTGGTTGTTCCAGCTGTATGATTGCAGACATACAGACATCCTACGGAATCAATAATCATCTTCCCTAGAGTTTCGAAACTGTTCCATGGGGTATTCCCTTCAAAAAGGTATTGAAAATGCAAAAGAGTATTAAAATGAGGGGCAAATTTCACTATTCTGTAATTTGCAGATGTGGGGGTGTTTTGAGGATAAATACAGAAGCGAGGCTGTCCGTCAACAATGAACACAACTCCAGTTAGCAGTCCATTTTCTACAGAGTGATAGTTATATACTGAGTCATCAAGAAGAGATACCATGTCCACCGCCGCATGACCCATATAAATATTTCCTTCTCTATCAATGCAGAATGGACCTTGCTGTAAGGCATCACAGACAATAATGTTTGTGTCTATAGCATTACCACTTTGACGGTCCAACGTGACAAGATTGTCATTTTCATCTCTATATGCTATTTGCAAGAAATGATGTTCTAAAAGGTTTCCATCTAAATCCAATATAGCCATAATGGTTACAGCATTGGTGCTTACGCCATCCAGTGTCAATAGAGGTGAACCATTATCTCCCGTAATCAGTGTGTCAAGATAATATAAATACTTATCGGAAGACCGTGGTATACAAACCTGCCCCATAAAATACAATGCGCTATCTCCAATTATTTGGATGTCTGTTATATTGCATGGAGCGTAGTCGTTGGCATGTAAAACTTTTTTCCATACGACCTGCCCATTTGGAGAGAACTTGACAATTGCTGCGTTTGGATTGTCTGCTGATGCCCCATTGGGCATGAATGGCAACAGGTCTTGGCCGTCAATGGCGGCACCGTTGGCGAACTGCCCGGCGACATAGAGGTTGCCGTGCGAATCGGTGACGGAACTGACGATGTAGTTCCAGAATTTGCCCGTCGGTTCCTGTCCGGAGTAGGATTTCACCCAGTCGAAACGCTGGGCGTGGGCGGTGAAGGCAACGAGGGTGAGCATCGCCAAAAGGAGTGTCTTTTTCATTGTGTGTCGGTTTTTGTTAGACCTAATCTGTGTTTTCTCCGACTATATAGACGCTAAATGTGGTGTTTTGTTACCACGGCCGTTGCTTTTTTATGAAATTTTAATATTTGGGTGGCGGTATTCCTCGCCTAAAGGTCATAGAAGGATTGTAGAAGGGAGGTAGAAGGGAGCGTGGGCGTCTCAATCTCGAAGAATGCGGGCTTCGCCGTCGAAGGAGCAGATCTCCTTGGCGAGAGTGTTGAGGTTGTGGAAACGGCTGTAGCTGCTGTCGGACGGCACTCCTGCCACGTCGCCCATAGCGTCGAGATCCCACGGGGCGAGAATCAGCAGGCTGCCGTTGGCGCAGGCGTCGAAACGGCTGCGTTCGGGTTTCCAGTAAGGGCCGATGGGTTGGTCTTGCGGGTGGATGAGGGGGTAGCCTTTGGCCAGGCATTCGTTCTTCATCAGCTGTTCGCCGCGCGAGATGCCGGGGGTGACGATGACGGTCTGGCCGGCGAGGATGGCGGAGAGCCAGCGGTCGTGCTCGGCGGCGTAGTCGGCGGTGGTCTCGTAGGGGAGGCGGCTGACGGGGTGCCGACGGTGGCACTGCACCTGCACCTTGCGGGCCCAGCGCAGGAGGAAGAGGTTGCCGAAGGCGCCATAGCTGCGCTCTCCGATGCGGACATGGAGGCAGCGGCGCATCACGTCGGGCAACCGGCGGCGCAGGAG
>DFDY01000077.1 GCA_002368955.1 Bacteroidales bacterium UBA3816 | reverse complement strand
AGCCTGGGAACATCGCTCGGTATAGTTACAAACGTCCCATTGAGAGTAACTATACCAGCATCCGCCACGACCGTCTGCTGCTGTGCGACACGGCTTATGTAAATAAACAAGTGTCAAGGGAGGTGTCAGGCGATTATATCGGTTACGAAGAGAACGAAGTGCTGTACGACCCAGTGGAGATTCCGAATGCCACGACTCGCCTGTCGCTGAAACGCTTGGAGAAGGCAAAGAAGCACAATAAATATCAAGTGTCGGAAATGACCGATGCCGAAGGACATCAGTATTATGTCGTCACCTCAAGATATAATGGTTCAGGCGGACCGTTCCGTGGTCATGGCTCTTTTCGCATCGTGATTGCAAAGGGAAGTCTTGCCATCACCTGTATAGAAGAAACGAACTACTTCGCGATGCGCCCATTCTTTCCTTTGAAGAAAGTATTCAAAAAGGCAGGTGTTGACTCGTTGGCTCGGCGAGAGCATGTGGTGTATAACTACGGCTTGGTGGAAGGCAAGTACACTTTGACTTCCTACACCCGCGATGAGGGTACAGACTTTTATTGCAATGCCTCGAGTCCCAAGGGTGCTGGGTTGAACTCTATGGATAATCATTGCCAATGTGTGCTGACCAGCGAACACAAGGAAGGCTCATCCTTCTTGAAGAATAACACCATCCAGCCACCGGGAAGCGTGCTGGTACCACAACGCCGTGCCGACCACAAACAGTACGACGAAGCCTTCTGGCAACAGTATAACTTCATCCCCCTCGAGACCTCAATACATCAAAAGCTGGAGAAAAAGCTTAAAAAATATTAAATATCACTACCCCTGTGAAAGATTTTGCCATCTTAAACGTTTATTAACTATACACAAAAAAATGAAACAATAATAACATGAAGACAACACTAAAAACTTTAGCCATCGTTACGGTGGCCGCATCCTTGGCCTTTGCCGGTTGCAAGAAAGAAAAGGTTGAACCTGTCACCCCTGAAACCCCTGAAGCCCCAGAGGTGGAAACTCCCGAGAACATCTATGAAGGCACTTCGTGGATTGCCCACACGGAAAACACCTATTATTACCAGGGCATGCTGCAAATGGATGTCACCTACGACCTGTCGCTCGACTTCCTCGACTCGGTAAGCGGAGAACTATTCCATGATCTCGTTATCAATGTACCCGACTACCCCTCAGCCTCCCAGAACCAGAACATGACAGAAGCGTTCACCTACACCTTCAGCAACGACAGCGTGATATTGAAATGCCATTATTACGACGATGAGCTGGGCGACACAGCCTACTATTCCTACGAACTGGTTTACGACACAGTGGCAAAGACACTGACCCTTGATTTCGACGACCCCGACATGGAAGAGATAATGGGAACCTCAGTGGTGGTGTTCACACAGGTGCCTGTTGAGCCCGCCAAGGCCCTTATCCCCGGTGCCAAGACTGCAAAGGGTAAGATGAACTGGGGCAACATTGTGGGCAGAATCGCGCGTGCTTTGAAAAATTGATAACAGGGCATTGCTATGAAACTGAACAAGGTATTATTACTGGCTGCGGCGGTGCTGATGATTGGCACCGCTGTCGCCGCCCCAGTGAATCCCAAACGGGCTGCCGCTCTTGCGCAGTCTTTCTTCTCCTCGCAGACCGGTGCCAAGAGCGGCAACAGGCTGGCGGATGTCCCCACCGAGTGGCAGTACAGAGGCATCTATCTCTTCGAGGGTGCCGATGGAGGCTTTGTGCTCGTGGCTGCCGACGATGCGGCGCGTCCCATCTTGGGCTATTCTGTTACGGGTGCGATGGACACTGCCAATATGCCTCCAGCCTTGCAGGAGTGGCTGAAGGGATATCAGAAGGAAATCGACATCTTGCGCGAGGCAAAAGGCTTTCCTCCCCATGCTGAATGGTATGCCCTGGAACAGGGTATCACCCCAAAAGATACCGTGTGGGAAGGTGTGGAACCCATGCTTACCACTTTCTGGGACCAGGGCTATCCATATAATGGCTACTGCCCCGGCGGGTCGGTGACGGGCTGTGCTGCCACGGCACAGGCACAGGTGATGAATTATTGGAAATACCCCGCCTTTGGACAGGGTAGTCATAGCTACACTCATGTGCGTTATGGTGTGCAACAGGCCGATTTTGGACACACGCTCTACGACTGGGAGAATATGCCAGTTGAGGCAACAGCCAGTTCGCCTATGGTGGAGAAAGAAGCTGTGGCTTTGCTGATGTACCATTGTGGCGTGAGTCTTGAAATGGATTACTCTCGCGACGGCAGTGGGGCAGCTGGTTTGGCCGGCATCTCTGGCTATGCCAGTATCGACAACTCGTTGAAGGATTATTTCGGCTACAGCAATCAGATGCGGGTTGTGCACAAGGACTTCGGCTATGGCAACGCGGAATGGCGCGACATGATTATAGCCGATTTGGACTTGGGGCACCCCATCGTTTATACTGGTGCAGCAGAAGAGGGCGGTCACGGCTTTGTCTGTGACGGATACGACAGTCGTGGCTATATGCACTTCAATTTCGGTTGGAGCGGCCGCGGCGACGGCTATTTCCCTGTCGACTCCATCAGCCCTGGTGTGGGAGGTGTGGGTGGCAATGTCACCTATACTTTCAATATGTCTAACGCTGCCTTGTTGGGCTTGGTGCCCGACTACCGTTTGCGGGTGAGCGACACGCTTTTCTCCATGAACCGTGACGGCGGGGCCGATTCGCTTCTGTTTGCTCCCAATAGTGCAGTGAACACCGTTTGGAGTATGGTGTGCGATGCCGATTGGCTCACCGTGCAAGTGGACACTTTTGCCCATGCTTGTCGGGTGCGTTTCATTGTGCCGGAAAACAACACCGGTGAAGAGCGTGTTGCCACAATAACCTTCGCGCAGGGTGGCGAGCATTGCTTGGTGCGTGTGGTGCAGAGTGCTTATAACGAAGAGGAGCTGTGTCCAGTAACCGTGGTGATGGAATGTACCCATGGTGAGACTTGGCAGGGTGGTGCTTATCTGTCGCTTCAGTCGGCATCGGGTTATATCTATGGCACTGCTCGCCTGGAGCAGGGTACCAAGGACTCCGTCGATATTGCCGTGGCGCCTCACGATGTCTATGCTGTATGGCACAAAGGCGGTGGTACCGACCGCTATGTCAACTACACGATAAAAAACCGCTACGAAGAGGCGCTGGTGTCGGTGAAGAACGCATATCGCAACGGTGGAAGCCACTTCATTGAATGGCCCTGTGCCCATTTGGATATAGAGGAAGTGCCTTCGGAAGGAGTGGTGAACGTATATCCTAACCCAGTGACCGATGTGCTGAACATTCAGGCTGATAATGTACAAAAGGTCGAGCTGATGGACATGAGTGGACGCCGAATCCTTACCACAGACAAAGAGCAAATAGACGTGAGACGGTTGCACGCAGGGGCATACTTTGTCCGCGTTATTACCTCTCGCAACACCACCATTAAACGTGTTGTGAAGAAGTAAGAGCTGGAACACTCAAAATAAAAAGTGGCTGACGCACCTTTCTGGAGTGTCAGCCACTTTTCTTGGTGATAGAATGGCTATAGCCGGATAATCTCTTCAATGATGCCCTTTATCAACTGGTCGATAGTGGCGTCGTCGCAGCTGTAGTTGTTGCAGAGGATGGAGAAACTGAACACCTGGTCCTCCTGGTTGGTGAAGTAACCTGCAAAGTTGCGCACGCCGGGAGCCACGCCGCTCTTGATGCGGAGCGAGCAGTCCTCCGGCACACGGGGAATGATGTCGTATTCCGGCACGCGGTTGCTGATGCCGAGGGCACCGGCATAGTCGAAGAAAAACTGTTGGCGCGCCACAGCGTCGAGGAACTGGCACACAAAGTAGGCGGTGACGCGGTTGTCGCGCGACAGGCCGCTGCCGTCCACCATATTCACCCCCGAGGTGCTGAGGTCGAGCTCCTGGAAATAATCGTACATAAACCGGCGGCCTGAGCCAAAGGTGCCATGCCCATCGCGCAGGTAGCCGAGGAG
>DFDY01000127.1 GCA_002368955.1 Bacteroidales bacterium UBA3816 | reverse complement strand
CAGCCTGACTAGAGCTCCGGAGGAGTTCACTCTCAATAACGTTGCAAAGTCGAGAGCAAAGGAAGCTCGCTTCTTTTGCCGAGACCAAGCAACGTCTCAAAGAAACCCCGCACAAGCCCGTCAGGGCGCAGTGTGGGGTATGAGGCAAGCGACCCAGTCTGAGGTTTTTCTACCCCCAGACTGCGAAAATCAGAGATTTTCTAGTCAGGGGTTATTGAGAGCGCGTGCCTCCGGCACGCCAGCATCAGATAAGCTGGGTAGTCATGATGGTAATTATATGTAAGGTATATTTGAGCAATTACTTAATAATAAACAAGGCTCTGTGTTATAATGAGTTCGATAAATGTAGCACGCTGTTTAATTAAGCCACCTAAATCATAATAGCGATGAATTCAACCCATATTATCCTAATCCACGCCAAAGATAATATGAAATACCAAGTTAAAGCAACCCAAACTCTTACAAAATACATAACTATAGAAGCAGATAGTGAAGATAATGCATTGGAAAAAGCACAAATAATGGCAGAAGAAGGTGTAATTCATTTTGATGATGATACATTTCTTGATTTGGAGATGAATGTGACAATAGTTTGAGGTATCCTTGATTATGGATGGAATTGACTATTTGCCATACATACCAACAAACATGAACATTAGTCTATCCTATACAAATATTTGCGTACTTACGAGGAAGCCTCTAGGGTCAATACTGAGCTAAAGCAAATCTACTATTTGATGAAAATGTTGAAAACTTTTTGTCTCCGATACAAATAAATTTATTATTTTTGTACATTCTTTCGATTGGTATCGAAGGTGATAATTTTTTGATTATTAATAATAAAAACGATATAAGATGGAAATATCCGGTAAGTTAATTAAGATTTTGCCTGAAGTACGTGGCGAAAGTGCTCGCGGTCCCTGGGTTAAAGGTGGCTTTGTTATTGAAACCGATGGTGACTATCCCCGCACCGTGGCTTTCATCACTTTCGGCGAAGAACGTCTGGCCATGGTCAACAGCATTCCGCTGAACAGTCCGGTGATAGTCTCTTTCAACCCCGAGTCACGTGAATATCAAGACCGCTGGTTTACCGACCTGCGTTGCACCCGCATACAGAGCTATGTGCCGGGCCAGATGCCCCCGCAGGCCACTGGCTATGCCTGGCCAGCCGCAGCAGCACCCGCCCCTGCCCCCATGGCACCCCCTGTGGCCCCTGCCGCCGCACCCATGCAACCCCAGCAGGCCGCTCCTGCCAGCACCCAGCCTTTTGCATCGCCCCTCAAACCCGAAGAAGACCTGCCCTTCTAACGGTTTTGCCCCAAAGAAGCAAAGCACAACCTCTATGGACAAGAAAGAACTACGCAAACAGATAAGGGCGGCAAAAAAAGCCGTCCCTTTTTGTGAAAAGTGCAGTCGGTCGGCCCCCATCATGCAGCAGGTGGAATCACTGCCCCAATTCAAAGAGGCTCAGACCGTTCTGCTCTATTGGTCAATGGAAGACGAGGTGCAAACCCACGACTTTGTCAACCGCTGGTATAAGGAGAAGACCCTGTTGCTGCCCTGTGTGGACGGCGACGACCTGCGCCTGCGCCAGTACACCGGTCCCGAGTGCCTGAAGGAGGGCGAACAGTTTGGCATTGGCGAACCCACAGGACCCGAATTCACCGACCTGGAGCGGGTGGAGATGATAATAGTGCCGGGCGTGGCCTTCGACCGCACTGGCAACCGCATGGGCCGCGGACGTGGCTTCTACGACCGCTTGCTGAAAAGCACCCCCCGCGCCTTCAAGGTGGGTGTGGCCTTCAACTTCCAGATGGTCGACCGTGTTCCCACCGAGGACTTCGATGTGCCCATGGATGCGGTCCTCACAGAGCCTTAATCAAACCCAGTAATCCAGTAATTCAATCATAAAAACAACTTATCATGTTTGAAGTCGAAAAGCCCCGCCGATTCCACTATGAGCCCCGTTTCTACGACCCCGAGAAGGAGAAATGGGAGGCACTGAAAAAGAAATATGCCATCGAGCAGGAGCGAAAAGAGGGCCAGAAAGCCGCCGCGGAGAGCGAGAATGGCGGTGAGGAAGACCTACAGTATTTCGAGCAGCGCCTGAAAGACCTGGACAAAGAGGAGCGGGCCAAATCCACCCAGCTCACTTGGCGCGACCTTTTCCGCAAGCGCGAGATGCCTAAGTTCAATTATCAGCCCCGCTTTGTGGGTGGGGTGGACACCAAGGCCACGTCCGAGAGCGACAAGGAGCCAATGCCCGCAATCGACGACCAGACGCTGGCCGACAAGTATCGCGCCGCCAAGCATCAAATCAAAATCAAACGCCGGTTCGACATCTCCGACTCCGAATACATGAAGCCCATCTCTGGCACCAAAATCATCCTTTACTGCTTCATCGTCTTTCTCCTGATAAGTCTCATTGTTACCTTCTGATGCCCCACCGTCGGCATCAAAGGCAATATATTAAAATAAAAACGTATCTTTGCAAAAAAATTGTAATATGCTGGTTAGCATCTTAAAATCTAAAATACATAGAGTTACAGTTACCGAAGCCAATCTCGACTACATCGGCAGCATCACAATTGACGAAGCCTTGATGGAGGCTTCCGGCATCATAGAGAACGAACAAGTAGATATATACAATATCACCAATGGCGAACGGTTCCACACCTACGCCATCAAAGGCGAGCGCGGTTCCGGAGTCATCGGACTGAACGGAGCCGCCGCCCACAAAGCCCCCGTCGGGTCGCTCATCATCATAGCCTCCTATGCCTTGATGGACTTTGAAGAGGCCAAGCAATGGCACCCCACGGTCATCTTTCCCCAGAACAACCAATTGCAGTAACCCCACCCATGGCAGAAACCCCAACAAACACCCGCACAAAAAAAAGCCTGCTGGGCGACATAGTCAAGCTGATTGTGTTCCTGGGCATAGGCTTTTTCTTCATCTATTGGTTTCTGCTGAAACTGGATGCCGAGCAAAAGCAGGCCATCTGGGACTCTTTCACCCACGCCAACTACCTTTGGGTGTCCATGGTGATGCTCTGTGTGATGCTGGCCCACTTTGTTCGCGCCCTGCGGTGGCGGCTGCTCTATGAGCCCATGGGCTATCGGCCAGGGCTGAACAACACCTTTGGGGCAGTGGTGGTGACCTATATGGCCAACCTTGCCTTCCCCCGTCTGGGCGAAGTGCTCCGCTGTGCCCTGTTGCGCACTTCGGACAATATACCCGTGCAGAAATCTCTGGGCACCGTCGTCACCGAGCGTTGTTTCGACATTCTGGCCTTCGGTGTGGTGGTGCTGATTGGCTTGATGTTCATGTATGGACAAGCCCGCGAATGGCTGGTAGATGCCTTGCAGCAGAAGAGCCAAGGCCTGCCAGGCCTTGCCACTGTGGCCATCGTGCTGGTAGTGGTCATCGCCCTCTTTGTGGTCCTCTATCGAATACTCCGCCAGCGGCTGCTTCGGTTCAAACTGTTCCGCAAAGTGGACGACATCATCCAAGGCGGGTTGGACGGCCTCCGCAGCATTTTCCACCTCTCGCCCCGCGCGGTGGTGCTCTTTATCGTCCACAGCATCCTCATCTACCTTTTCTATCTGGCCGGGGGGCTATTCATCCTCCGAGCCTTTCCCGAGACCGTCGGGCTGGGCTTTGGCGCCGCATTTGTGGTGTATCTTTTCGGCTCCGTCGGCATGACCATCTCGCAAGGTGGCCTCGGAGCCTATCCCGCATTGGTCATGGAAGCCCTGGCCCTCTATGGCATCAGCCAAACCGTAGGCCTTGCCGCCGGTTGGCTCCTGTGGGCATCGCAGCAAGCCATAGTCATCGTTGTGGGCCTGGCCTATCTGGTCTACTTCTCTTTGGTCAAAAAGAAAAACAGCCTCCAAAACACACCTCAAGAATCAAACAATTAGAAATTAATATAAGGAAACAATATGGAACACACACGTTGTCTTATCATTGGCTCTGGTCCTGCCGGATACACGGCAGGTATCTATACTGGCCGTGCCGACCTGAAACCCGTTCTTTACGAAGGAATGCAGCCGGGAGGTCAGCTCACCATCACCACCGAAATTGAGAACTTCCCCGGCTATCCCGAGGGAATCTCCGGCACCGAAATGATGGCCCAGCTCAAACAGCAGGCCCAACGTTTTGGCACCGACGTCCGCGCGGGCTACATTGTCAAAGCCGACTTCTCCAAGCGGCCCTTCCACCTTGTGGACGACCACGACAACGAGATAGAAGCCGAGGCCGTCATCATTGCCACCGGTGCCTCGGCCCGCTGGCTGGGACTCGACAGCGAAAAGAAACTCTATGGCCAGGGAGTCAGTGCCTGTGCCACCTGCGACGGCTATTTCTACAAAGGCCTCGAAGTGGCCGTGGTGGGCGGCGGCGACACCGCCTGCGAAGAGGCCAACTACCTCTCCACCCTCTGCAGCAAAGTCTACCTCATCCATCGCCGCAACGAGTTGCGCGCCTCCAAGTCCATGCAGCACCGAGTGCTCACCAACCCCAAGATTGAAGTCATCTGGGACTCCGCCACCAAGGAAATCTGTGGCAACGACCTCGACGGGGTCACCGGTGCCGACCTCCAAAACCTGAAGACTGGCGAGATGCGCCACATAGATATTGCGGGCTTCTTCGTGGCCATCGGCCACAAGCCCAACACCGACTTCGTCAAAGGCCAGATAGAGCTGGACGAGCAGGGCTACATCAAGGTTGCCAACCCCAGCAGCGCCACCAACATCCCCGGAGTCTTTGCTGCCGGCGACGTCTGCGACCCCCACTACCGCCAAGCCATCGTGGCCGCCGGCAAAGGCTGTGTGGCCGCCATGGACGTGGAACGTTTCCTTCAAGAAAACAAATAAAAAAACCGCTTGAATCTCAAACGGCTCATACTGCTACTGCCACTGCTGATGCTCACCACCCTCTCGTGGGGACAGGTGGACATCAGCAATCTGCCCAATATCTCCAACACCCTCAACCAGATGCCCGGTCGCAACAATCCCAGGCCCAACACTTCCACCCCCGACACCAGCACCACCTCTGCCGACACCTCCGCCCAGTCCACTATGCTGGGCATCGAATATCACGTCGACATCCCCGACAGCATCCTGCAGGCCTCCGTCTTCATGTTTCACAGGCCCGCGGGACAGGTGAAAATCATGGCCATCGAGCACCCCACCCTCAGCCTCACCGGCAGCCAGTTCCACGACTGTCTGGATGCCTTCAACGGCGACTACTTCCTCACGGTCTCCGAGTTGGGCCATCCCCACTACTCCCTCTGCCCCTCCTTCGACCTCACTCCCGGCCTCCTCTACAAGCAAAACCTCTTCCCGGGCTACTACAAGACACCTGACAACATCACCTTCTACCAAGTAAAGAATCCCTTTGCCGTCCTCTCCTACAACAGCTCCCTCAACCGGTCCTACCAAGTGCATGTCACCCACACCCAGAACATCAACAGCCACTGGAACTATTCCCTTGACTACCACCTGCTCAACCCCGAAGGAGCCTTCTCCAACAGCTCTGCCACCGACCACATCTTCGACTTCAACACCAACTATTATTCCTCCGATGCCCGCTACCAGCTCTCCGCCGGAGCCATCTGGCAGCGCATGGTGGTAGGCGAAAACGGCGGTCTCGCTTCCCCTGCCGCATACTACGACAAAACCTTCCGCAGCACCACCGGCATCCCCGTCGTGAGCACCAACGGCATCAGTTGGAACAACGACATCACCCTCTTTGCCCGCCAGTCGTTCAACACCGTGCGTCAATTTGAGTGGTACCGCCCCATCAAAGAGCAATTCGTCGACACCCTCACCGACTCCACCATCGTGCAGGTGCCCTATTTCGATAGTGTCACCCTCGACTCCCTCATGCTCGACTCCACCGTCTACACCGTGCGCTACGAGCTGGTTGACTCCATTGTCGGCTACGACACCCTCCAGCCTCACACCCCCCACATCTACAACACCGGTGTCTTTGCTCTGGAGCTGCAATGGGACCGACAGAAATACCGCTATGCCACGGCCGACTCCTCTCTCTACAACCGCCTCTCTGCCTCACTCTTCTGGACCAACGATGCCTATATGGACCACCGATGGCGCAATGCCCTCAAGCTCTATGGCGGCCTCCGTCCGCAGCTCTCCTGGCTGCGCCTCAACCCAGCCCTCTACAGCGACACACTCCTGCGCCGAGCGGTCCTCTACCCCTTTGCGCGGGTAGAAATCAGCCCTTGGCCTGCCGCCGAACTCAGCGTCTCTGGCCAGGCCGCACCCAACCTCTCCGAATACAACCTCGACGCCCACCTCCTCTTCCCCTTCCGCGACACTGTGGGCCACTCCGCCCGCAGCCTCAGCCTCCGCGCCGTGGTCAAAGCCCACCGTCCAGAGCTCATCTACACTGCCCAGAGCCTCCTGTTGTCCAACCCCACCGACGACAACCTGAAGTCCGTGTGCGTGCGCAAACTAGAAGCCGACTACCACCACGAGGGCCTGCTCGACATCCACCTCTCCGCCAACCACATCAGCCACAACGTCTGGTTTGAAGAGGTCGACCTCGGCGGCGGTGCCACTGCCTTCCAATCCGCCCAGTCCGCCTCCAGCGCCCTACTGCTGCAAGGGCGCGTCAACCTATATCTCAAGCTCCTCCCCTGGCTCCACTACGACATGCAGCAGCACCTGCAGTACAGCAGCGACCAAGACCAAATACGCGTCCCCCTCTTCGCCAGCAAAAACTCCCTCTATACCGACTTCAAAGTCTTCAACGACGCCCTGCGGGTGCAGATAGGCGTCGACCTCCGCTACCACACCCGCTTCTATGCCGATGCCTACGACCCCACCCTGGGCATCTTCTACCGCCAGAACGACGAACAAGTAGGCGGCTACCTATGGGCCGACGCCTTCCTCAACCTGCAAATCAAGCGCGCCACCATCTATGTCAAGGCCGGCCATGTCAACACCTTCCTTGAACAGCAAGCCTACTGCATCCTCCCCAACTACCCCGCGCAGCAATTCGGCCTCTTCTACGGCCTCACGTGGAAATTTTTCGACTAAACGCAACAACATACCTATCCCCCAATCATAAACAGAAAACAATGGCAAACCAAGAAGAATTTTTCAAAAAAGTAGTCTCCCACGCCAAAGAGTATGGCTTCATTTTCCCGTCCAGTGAAATCTACGATGGGTTGGCCGCCGTCTACGACTACGGCCAATTGGGCACCGAGCTCAAAAACAACATCAAGCAGTACTGGTGGCGTGCCATGGTGCAATATCACGAAAACATCGTCGGCATCGATTCCGCCATCTTCATGCATCCCAAGATATGGAAAGCCTCCGGCCACGTCGATGCCTTCAACGACCCCCTCATCGACAACAAAGACTCAAAAAAGCGCTACCGTGCCGATGTCCTCATTGAAGACCATATCGCCAAAATCGAAGACAAGATAAATAAAGAATGTGCCAAGGCCGCCAAGCGCTTTGGCGATGCCTTCAACCGCGAGCAGTTCGTCACCACCAATCCCCGCGTACTTGAACACCAAAAGCAGATAGACGAAATCCGCGACAAGTATGCCGAGTGCATGAACGCTAACGACCTGGCAGGCCTCAAACAGCTCATCCTCGACCTGCAAATTGTCGACCCCATCAGCGGCACCCGCAACTGGACCGACGTGCGCCAGTTCAACCTCATGTT
>DFDY01000032.1 GCA_002368955.1 Bacteroidales bacterium UBA3816 | reverse complement strand
AACTGCTGACTCCACTCGGACCCCCCGTCTTCATTTCTTCGGGCAATACACTTCAAGGCCGTTGAAAATAAAAGGCCTTTGGGCGATGGTGGACAAGAACCCACTTGAACATGATCGTTGGCCCGTTTCAAACTATTCGAGAGCAGCCGAATATCTATACCTGTACACTGTCGATTCCAACGAGCCATATATCGATACCGTGGATTGGTATTACGACTCCTATTTCCTGAAGCGCATCAACGGGGCACGGTGGGACACCAACCAGCCCCGCATGCTGTGCATACCCGCATACGTCGACGGCCACGCACCCTATAACAGATTCCGGGACGAATATTGCCCCGCTTACCAATACTGTTATCTTTATGAGGCTCATTTCGACTCAGCCGTTACCGTGGAGGGAGAATTTTGGATTGCCGGGACATACAACAGTAATGTCCAAGGTAGACATCTCCCTGTATGGCTTCATTATCCTACAGAATACCTCTCGTGGGGATCTAGGATGACGTGCGGACGCATTAAACTTTTGTCTGGACCAGTCGACGGGCCGTGGCGTCGGGGCGACTATGATTATACTTATGAATTACAGGCAGGGCCCTTCGGTGTGATTACCGACTACCAGTGGTTTGTGCATGCCGCCACAGCCGACAGCGCACAGGGCATGGCCCTCGGCACGGACTACTGCACCGACTCCACCCAGTTGACCATCTCCGCCGTCCCCAACCGGGGCTTCCGCTTCCTCCACTGGAACGACGGCAACACCGACAACCCCCGCTCCATCCTGGTGACGCAGGACACCCTCTTCACCGCCTTTTTCGAACCCCTTGAACGGTATAGCGTCTCCACCGACTGCAATTTCCCCTACTGCTTCGTGGCAGGCGACAGCGTGTACTACGAGGGCGACACCGCCACCCTCTATGCCTACACCGATGTGCCTTTCTATGCCTTCTCGCACTGGAACGACAGCGTTGTCGACAACCCGCGCTCCGTCGTCGTGACGCAGGACACCGCTTTCACCGCCTTCTTCGTCGAGCGGCAGGGCATCGCCACGCCCAAGTCTCAACGCCCGGCTTTCTCCCTCACCCCCAACCCGGCGCACGCCACGGTCACCGTCGCCCTCGCCTCGCCCTGCGGCACCGACTGCTCCCTCTCCCTCCGCGACGCCTCCGGCCACGAGGTGCTGACCATGACGCTGACTGCCGGCTCCACCTCCGCCACCCTCCCGCTCCGCCACCTCCCCGCCGGCTCCTACTTCGTCACCCTCTCCACCCAGCAGAGTTCCTCCACGCAGAAACTCATCCTGCAGTGATAGGCGGACAATGGGTATATACAGAATGCCGACACTCAGGCAAAACAGACACAGACATTGAATGAAATATTACTAACAATAAATAATCAACACCAATGGAAAAAAAACACACCATCAAAACAAGTATCGCCATGCTGCTGCTTTGCCTGCTGCCGACAGGAGTCATGGCACAAGGCGATGAAGACGTTTTGGCTCCTTGCCAAAGCACTTGGGAGCATTATTCCAACATCAATGAAAGCACGAGCCATGTTCGCTACGACAACAACTACAGGGTTATCCACTCCGAATACGACGAAACCTACGGCGTGGTCCGCCACACCTTTGTTATCAAAGACTTCTACACCGGCAACGAGGCTTACTACACCACTTATTTCAACAGCAGCGCCTACGGCGGTGCCTATATCCACATTCACGATATGGAGCTGTACAACGGCGAGTGCTACTTCTGCGGACAGTATGTCTTTGAGTACGGCATGACTCCAGAAGATTACTACGACGGAGTGGTGGGTCATTTCTCGCCGCATGACCTTATGACTAACAATAACGGCATCTATTTCTATCGAGTGCCCAAAACATACACTCTTTCGAAACTTGCCATTACGGGATCCCAAAGCTTCCAGGAGCTTGTTAGTGCCGTGGGCGTGGAAGACGACCAAACCACCGCCTGCCTGGTTGAACTGAGGCACACAGCCGGACAGCCTTGGAAGGCATTTATTGGACACAACTTTGAGAGTCCAAAACTCTTCTTCGCGGACATCCTTGCCACCGCCGACAGCCTCACCCTGCTGGCTCAAATACAGTGCATCAACAATTACCCCCACTCCCATCCCGACTACGACGTCAACCATCAGGTGTTTGTTATCGACCGGGCCAGCCGCAACGGGTTCCTTACTGACTATTGCAGCACTTCCACCTCCCACTATATGATGCACTTCCTAACCCCTTATACTGAGCTCGCCAACTTTCATACCAACTGTTGCCCCATGCTGCTATACCCCAGCAACTCTTACGAAGACTTTTTCGGGGTGGCATATGGTGTGAAAGAAACCGGGTCGAACGATTGCGGCATACGGCTCTTCCACTTTTTCGACAAGATGTGGTACAACGGAAGCATCTATTACAAGACCGGTCCTTACGCCCAGATTATCGACATCGGTTCGCTGGGGTGCGAAGTCAACAGGCCTTTCCTACTGTCGCGGGACAATTCCCATCCATACCATCTGCTCAGTGTACCCGTATGGAACGCCAGCCCCATTGTTTACAAATATTATGGTGCCCCCTATATGCTCAATTCCCTCGCGCAAAGAAGATCCCAACATTATATCGACATCTCGTGCCATGGCACCGACGACATGCTGAATCTGTTCAAACAAGATGTGGACAGCCTGCACTATATTTCATGCTTCGAAGCTGAGGTGTCGAACTGCACCGAATTCGAGAAAAGACACGGCGCGCTTCTCGACGCGAGATGGGAGTACGCATTAGAAAATAAGGATGTCAACTGGGAAGATGCAGCGATAGTGGAATATGCAGCAATCAAACCAGAAAAAATATGCGAGAAATGCTATGGTGACAACAACTTTTAATATACCAACGTTATGAAAAGAATATCTTTATTTATCATCGCCACCGTCCTGCTGTGGACGGGGCTGCAGGCGCAGATTTTCACCGTCTCAGACACCACACCGTGCTTTGAACGCCAGCGCAACTACTTTTATTACACGTGGTTCGATACGTCCAGATGGTATTTGAACTCCAAAGACACCTTGTGGTTCAATCATTCGCAGAACGAATGTATTCCCCAGTGGCAGTATTGGTTAAATTATATCAATGAAACTGCTGACTCCAC
>DFDY01000192.1 GCA_002368955.1 Bacteroidales bacterium UBA3816 | reverse complement strand
ACTGGTACAAACAAACCCTCGCCGCACGTGCGGGCTACTTCTTCGAACACGCCACCAAAGGCGGCCGCCAATACCTCACCTTCGGCTTCGGGTTGAAATACAACATCGTTCAGTTCGATGTCGCCTACCTCGTGCCCACCACCAGCTTCAGCAGCAACCCCCTCTCCAACACCATCCGCATCTCCCTCACCTTTAATCTAGCCAAGAAAAAAGCCTCTTGATTATGCGCGTTGGATTGGGATATGATGTACACAAACTAGTGGCCGAGCGCAAACTATGGCTGGGCGGCATTGAGGTGCCCCACAGCAAAGGACTTCTGGGCCACAGCGATGCCGACGTGCTCATCCACGCCATCTGCGATGCCCTATTGGGCGCTGCAGCACTGGGTGACATTGGCAAGCATTTTCCCGACAAAGACCCGCAATACAAAAATATCGACAGCAAAATTCTTTTGCGCAAATGTGGCCAACTGCTGACTGAGAAAGGCTACCGTATTGCCAACATAGATAGCATTGTCGTAGCCCAACAACCCAAGATAGGGCCCTATATCCCCCAAATGAGAGAAGTTTTGGCCGCAACGCTTGGCATCAATATAGACCAAATCTCCGTCAAGGCCACCACTACAGAATGGCTGGGATTCGAAGGACGCGAAGAAGGCATAAGCGCCCATGCCGTTGTCATGATAGAAGAGACAAGAACACGCACCACATAACTGACCTCACCACCATTAAACTCACCACTATGGAAAAGCCACTCATTTCTCCCCAAGCGGAAGGCGAAACAGAAGTCCTAGAAGACTCGGGTTGCAGCCTGGTACTACACAATGACGATGTGCACACATTCGACTATGTCATCAAGGCCCTTGTCGACATCTGCCGCATCTCTAGTTCTCAGGCCGAACAGTGCGCCATACTGGTTCACTGCCATGGCAAATGCACCATCAAACACGGCAGCTATGAAACCCTTTTGCCCATGCACACTGCACTGTTGGACAAACAGCTGACCTCAGAAATTGTAAAATAACACTTTTTAAACAATAATACCATGAATACGACACTATTAATCATCATTCTCATCTTGGGAGTAGTGCTGCTGGCCCTCGAAATTGTAGCCCTGCCCGGGGGGGTGGCCGGCATCTTCGGAGTGGGACTTCTTGGGTTCGGCGTTTGGCAAAGCTATGTCCTCTGGGGCGAAGCCTTGGGCAACACTATCTTAATCATCTGCACCGCGCTTGTTGTCATTCTGCTAATCATCTTCCTGAAAGCCAAAACATGGAAGCGATTCAGTTTGAACGAAGAATCTAACAGCACCGTCAACCAGATAGACTCCAAAGAAATCACCGTCGGAGCCAAAGGCCGCACCATTGCACGACTTGCCCCTACAGGCAAAGCCCTCATTGAAGACCAACTGGTGGAGGTACATGCCATCAACAAATTCATTGACCCCGACCGCCCTATCAAAGTAGTCGGCATTGAGGGTTACCGTATCGATGTCATTGAAGTGCCCAACGATGACCGATTCGAAGGCCTGTCTCACGGAATAGAATAAATAATAGTCAATAATTGTATAACATTAAAAAAATCTTATTATGCCCACAACAACTATTATCTTAGTAGTAGTGATTTTCATCCTACTATGTTTGTTTTTCTATCTTGTGCCCGTAGGACTCTGGTTCCAAGCCTTGGTTTCTGGCGTGCACACCTCGCTCATCCAACTTATGTTCATGCGGTTCCGTAAGGTGCCCCCAAGCATCATTGTCAACAACATGATTAATGGAGCCAAGGCTGGACTGAAACTCTCGCAGAACGAACTGGAGGCTCACTATCTGGCAGGTGGCAATGTGAGCAACGTAGTACAAGCGCTCATCTCAGCTAACAAGGCCAATATGAACCTAGACTTCCACACCGCCACCGCCATTGACTTGGCCGGTCGTGATGTGCTCAAAGCCGTCCAAACGTCGGTCAACCCCAAAGTCATCGACACCCCTCCTGTGGCTGCTGTCGCCATGAACGGCATTCAGCTGATTGCCAAAGCCCGTGTCACCGTGCGCACCAACATCAAGCAACTCGTAGGTGGTGCCGGAGAAGAGACCATCCTGGCCCGTGTGGGTGAAGGCATCGTCACCGCCATCGGTTCAGCCGAGACCCACAAGATGGTGCTTGAGAACCCCGACAGCATCTCAAAACTGGTGCTGGCTAAGGGATTGGACAGCGGCACTGCTTTTGAAATTCTCTCCATCGACATCGCCGACATCGACGTGGGCAAGAATATCGGTGCCCAACTGCAGATGGACCAGGCTAATGCCGACAAGAACATTGCCCAGGCCAAGGCCGAAGAGCGCCGCGCAATGGCCGTCGCCTCCGAGCAAGAAATGAAAGCCAAGGCACAGGAAGCCCGCGCCCGTGTCATCGAGGCCGAAGCCGAAGTGCCTAAAGCCATGGCAGAAGCCTTCCGCAACGGCAACCTTGGCATCATGGACTACTACCGAATGAAGAACATCCAAGCCGACACCGACATGCGCGAAAGTATCTCCAAGCCTGCAGGCAAGACGGCTAACAAACCTCTCGACAGTCAGAAATAGTAACTAAATACACGAAGAGGGTGTCCCAAAAGGCACCCTCTTTTTTTTATAGAGACAGGGCAGTT
>DFDY01000195.1 GCA_002368955.1 Bacteroidales bacterium UBA3816 | reverse complement strand
TGGTGGCAGCGGTGTTACAAAGCCATTCCGTTGAACAAAGAAGGTTAAACCCAAAGGCTCTAGTTTGATAAAAGACTGATTTTTAGCAGCCTCGAAGAGGGTGAATCTCAATAACCCCATACTAAGCGACCAACGGGAGCGCAGTGTGGGGATAGCGAAACCCCTACTACTCAGCGTGTCGAAGACACGCCACATTGAGTAATACAAGCAAGAATCAGTCATACTTTGTACTAGAGCGTTGCAGGTTATATGAGAAGCGCATTATGTATGCGAGAAATAATGAATTTGATGCTTCTTCCAGCAAAGTAATGTCACACCACCCTATTCCAATTTTGCACTCTATCTGCTATCACCTCAACAATAAAACTTGAGTGATTCTCATTATGTCTTTAGTGGTAGTTTTGAATGATTGTCAAAACCTATTCTGGATTGGATGTTGGCTTTCTGACGGTTGTAGTTCTAGAGGTAGGGGAGCAATATATATGTCAAGCGAGGTTGTGCGGCGGGCAAAGTATATGTTTTTGCCGTCGGCGGTGACTTGGCAGCCCCAGTCGTCACCGGTGGTGTTGATCACGGGTCCAAGATTGACAGGTGCTGACCAGTGGGTGTAAGTGTCGTCGAGGCGGGTGGTCATATAGATGTCCATCTGGCCAAGGGAGCCGTGGCCTTCGGAGGAGAAATAGAGTGTGTTCATGTCGCCCGCAAGAAAGGGAGACCGCTCGTCGAAGGGTGTATTGATGTCGGGACCCACTTCCACAGGTTGGCTCCAATGATCATTGCTGTCGAGAAAGGAAACGTAGATGTTCAGAGAACTGTCGACCTCGCGTTCTGTGGGGCCAAAGGCGGTGAGAATGAGCACACGGCCGTCAGCAGAGAGGGTGGCGTCGGTGACGGTTCCGCTCGCAACGGGGAGGTCGAGGGGCCTGACTTCCCATTCCTGCGCTTGTCGTTGGGCGCGTAAGAGGCGGCCCGTTTGATAGAGGAGCAGGGTGTTGCCGTCCGGCGAAACGGATAGAGGGACTTCGTTGCCATAGGTGTGGGAGAGGTCGATGAGGAGTTCTGCTTCGGCCCACCTACCTTTGTGGCGGTGGGTGTAGAAGATGTCTTCGCCACCAAGGTTGAAAGGACGGTTACGACCCGCAAAGTATAGCATCTGGCCGTCAGCACTGGGCACGGGGGCATACTCATCTCCTTGAGTAGTATTGACTTTGGTAGAAATGGACTTGGGGGATTGTGTGAGCCTTTGGGTCAGAGGTGTGTGGGCTGTTGAGAGTGTGCCCAAAAGCCCGAGATATTCAGGGTTATAGCCAAAGACGTCGGCATAGGCATGGGCGGTGGAGAGGGCGGCTCCGAGGCGGCCATTGTCGATATCATCTTTAAGTATCTGTTGTAGCCATAGGAGAGCCTCGTGGGCAGGGGCAACGGCACGGATGCAGCTGTCGGCAAACCGGTAATCGTAGTTTTGCACCAGCAGGTAGGCTAGTGAGTCCTGGCGGCGTGCCCGTGCGGTCATGAGGTTGGGATAGTGGCTGTAGAAGCGGTGGAAGTTGCGCAAGGAGGTGTGGAGGTAGGCATCGTGGAGGAGCAGGGCTGTCTGGGCATAGGTGGCTGTGCCGGGCATAAGGCGGCGGACGGCTTGGTCGGCAGCCTCTATATGCCGATGGCGGAGGGCAAAGCGGGCGAGGGAAAACAGGGCTGTGTCGCGCCATGAGTTGTGCAGGTGCATGTCGGCAAACTGCAGTAGGCTATGCCACTGGGCGGTATCGACATTACGATGGTACTCAATGCTGTCGGCCAGCCATATTGCCTGTGTGCTATAGGGGCTGGAAGGATGGCGGTCGGCGTAGGCACGGTAGTTTTGCTCCGAATCGAATTGCCGGCACAGGCGGAAGTCGAGTAAAAAGAGGCTGTCGGCGGCTCGCCCTGCAAGATATGAGGTGGGATAGGCGGCGAGGAACTGGCTATAGGCCTCAGTGGAGTGGCGGCTGTCGGCGAGGGTAAAGGCCAAGCTGTCGCGGCAGTGGACAGCCATGTTGGCGAAGTGGGACTGGGGACGTCGGGTGATGAAGTCGTCGAGCATCTGCTGTGTGCCAGCACGGAGGGCAATGTGATATTCGACACTGTCGCGCAGAAAGACTGCGCTATCGCGGAGGTCGTCCGGGGCAAGAAGGTAGTAATCAAGGAAATGGCGGAAGGCATCAGGAGTGCCGCGGGTGCGGGCACCGTTCAGTGCCATGGCACCAAGTTGCCGCAGGCGATAGTCGAAAAGGGCACCGCTGTAGCTGTCGCGCTCCAGTCGTTCGGTCTGCTTCAGGTCGGCCTTCTGATAGATGTTGTAGGCGGTGACCAGGTGAGAGTAGGCACTGTCAGTGTTGAAATGGGGGTAGGAAGGAGTGACGAAAAGAATGTGGGCGGCATAGTGCAACTCAACGCTGAGGGTGTCGCGGCGCAGGTGACGGAAGAGTTTTTGTTCCACTCGGTCGAATTTGTTTTTCTCTATGTCGCGACGATAGGGGTAGGCAGCCTCAGGGGGCTCCTGCGCACCTACGGTTATAGGCAGAAGGAACAGCAGGAGGGTGAGGAAGAGGAAAAAGCGCGAATAGATTTGTTTTTTATTCACTGTATGGTGATTTCGTGGGGCTGGCCGTCGTCGACAAGCTCAATCACGGTTTGATCAGCCGAAGCGGGTTGGCCTTGAGCGGGACGGCGATAGGTGATGTGGTAGGGAGTGTTGCCGTGGCGGTAGTGGATGGTGAAGGTGTCCCAGTCGGAGGGTATGCAGGGTTGGATGGTTAGGCGGTCGCCCTCTTTGTGGAGGCCGAGAATGTTCTCTATGCCGGTCTTGTAGGCCCAAGAAGCTGAGCCGGTATACCATGTCCAGCCGCCGCGGCCGGGGTGCTGCTGATTGCTGTAAATGTCGGCTGCAATGCAGTAGGGCTCGACTTTATATTTGAGCACGTCGGCCAGGGTGGTGGTGCGATGGATGGGGTTGATGAGGGAGTAGAGGAAGTAGGCCATGTCGGTACGGCCCTCTTTGATTTGGGCCATGATGTACCACATGGCGCCATGGGTGTACTGGCCGCCATTTTCGCGCACTCCTTCGGGATAGTTCATGATGTAGCCCGGATTGTTGGTGCTGCGTTGGAAGGGAGGTGTGAGGAGCTCAATGATTTCGTGCTCGCGGTTGACCAGACGGGCGTCGGTCTCGCGGAAGATGGACTCTTTCTGCTCAGGGGTAGCCACATCGGTGAGGATGCTCCAAGCCTGCGAGATGAGGTCTATCTGACATTCCGTGTTGTTGCGCGAACCCATGGGCTGACCGTTGTCGAAATAGGCACGGAGGAACCAGGCACCGTCCCAAGCGTTGTCCTGCAGGGCTTTGACCAGCCGCTGACGGAAGGAAGTGAGCTCGGTGACATAGGAGAGGTCGGCCCCTTGCACCTGCTGGGTGAGGAGTTCCATCTTGGGCAGAATGTCGCAGAGGAAGAAGGCCACCCAGACACTCTCACCCTTGCCCTGGACCCCAACACGCGACATGCCGTCGTTCCAGTCGCCACAGCCCATGAGGGGCAGGCCGTGGGCACCGATGCGCCCCATGGCACGGCTGGTGGCACGACGGAGATGCTCATAAAGTGAGGCATATTCGAAATTGAAGTCGTGCTTGTCGATGGAGGTGGCTACTTTATATTGTGGCACGCTGAAATTGATGCCCTTTTCAGCCTCGCCCGAGGCAAGGTGGTCGCCCTGGCAGAAGCAGACCTGCTCGTTGAGGATGGAGGTGTCGCCGGTGACTTGTACATATTGGTAGGTGACGAAGACCAGCCAGAGGTAGTCGTCGCTGAAGGTGGTGCGGGCACCAAAGTGCATAGTCTCGTGCCACCAGTGGAGGACGTCGCCTTCGGTGAACTGATGGGCGGCATGTTCTAATATTTGACGGCGGGCATAGGCGGGGTCGCTGTAGAGGACTGACATGCAGTCCTGCAACTGGTCGCGGAAACCAGTGGCTCCACCCACTTGGTAGAATCCAGCGCGGGCATAGAGGCGCGAGGCGTAAACTTGGTAGAGATACCAGCGGTTGAGCATATAGTTGAGCGACTTGTCGGGCGTTTCCACCTGGATGAAGGAGAGCTTTTCGTCCCAGAAGCGGACCACTTTGGCGTATTCCTCCTCGATGTCGGACAGCGAGACCTGCCGTGGCTGGTCGGTGGGCTGTTCCAGTACGGCGATGACGAAGGCAAACTCCTTGGACTCCCCGGCGGAGAGGGCAACGTTGAAGCCGATGCGCTTGCGGTTGGGGAAGTCGATGTCAACATCAGTGATGGTCTCTGTGGCGGAGAGCTGGATGCGGCAGTTGTGGTATATCTGACTGTAGCAGTTGCGGACGATGAGGCTGTTCTGCTGGGGCTGCCACTCGCTGTAGAGGTAGCGGGCGGTCTGCTCCTCGGTGGTGCCGAGGACTAGTTTGTAGAGCATGTCCAGCTGTAGGTCGAGCGGGTGGTCGGTCTTGTTGACCAGGGTGATTTGATAATATTTCTCCAAGCGGTCGGCAGAGACAAATACCCGCACCATGACCTTGAAGTCGTCATACTTGGCATCGAAGGAGGAGAAGCCCTGGCCGTGACGTGCGGTGGCGGGGACAAACTGCTGCTTGTTGACTAGGAGCATCTCGGAGGCGTTGTCGCGCACGATGTCGTTGCTCCAGCCGGTGAGTTTGAACTGCTGGGCGTTGAAGGCATAGGTGAATCCCGACATGGTGGAACTAACGATGCAGCCGAAACGCGGATTTGCCAGCACATTGATCCATGGCATGGGGGTGTTGGTGTTGGTTACCACATAGTCGCGCCCCTCATTGTCGAAACCGCCATACTGGTTATAAAAATCCAGTGAGGACCAGACGTGGAATTTGGCACTGGGCTTGAGCACCGGATATTCGACCATGTCCTGATAGTGCTGGTTGAGTCGTTCTGCCTTGTCCAACTGTTCATATATCTTGACCCCCTCGTGGGTGTTGAAAGCGAGGCTGGCGACAGTGCGGAAAAGGGTTCGCTCATCGTCGGTGATTTCGTTGCCGTTGATGATATAGACACGGCCGCCGTTTTGGTGCGAGGCCCAGAGGTGTTCGGTGTTGGCAATGTTGCGGATGAAATGGGTGAGGCCGTCGCGGTTGTCGCCCTTCTCGTCGTTGATGAAAACGATGTCCAGGGCCAGACCGTGTACCTTCCAGTATTCGTAGGCACGCAGCATTTCTTTGGCAAAGCCGGAACGTTTGATGTCGTCAATCTCCATTAGGATGATGTCGAGGTCGCCAGAAATATCGAACCTCCACAGTGCGTTTTGTGCCAGTTTGTTGTGGGCAAGATACTGCTGACGGTCGTTGCCGAGGTTGGCGGTTTGCAGCAGATATTTGGAGATACTGTTGTAGAGGTTCATCTGTGACCCTTTGAGGGTGGACATGGCTGTGCGCATGTTGTTGAATACCGAGGCAGTCTCAAAGGCGTGGTCGATGTCGATAGGGTCGCGGTAGAGCTGCGAGAGGCTGACCAACTGTTCGCGGGCCTTGGCAAAGGCGGTGAGCATCACCACTGATACCTGTTTCCCGGCAGGGATATGGATGCGGCGGCGCATACTCATAATGGGGTCGAGCGTGGTGCCCACGGTACCCGAGAGTGTGCGGTGTCCGTCGATGATGTCGGAATGGATGAGGCTGCCCCCACGGCCTAAGAAGCGCAAGCGCGAGGTCTCATATTCAGGCAGGTCCGAAGGCTGGTCATCAGAGTCGTCCAGAACAAAGAGTTTGTGCATGGCGAAATAGCGGCCGTCCGACTGATTCTGCGCGGGACGGCTGCAAATGAGGGCCTGCTGTTCGGCATCATACTCACTAAGAATACCCATGCTGTTGAAAACACGGTGGTTCTCGTCGTTCTGATGGGGACTGAGGATAACCTCCATATAGCTGGTCAGTTCTAGGTCAACTGCATGTTCATTATTGTTGGAGAAGGTGATGCGGCGAATCTCAGCATAGCTGTCCTTGATGACGGTGATTTCGGTCTTGGTCTCAATGCCTTCGTCGATGCGGACAAACTGTATCTTGTCCGAGGCGAAAGTGACACGGTACATGGTAGGCATCACATCCAGAGGGGCGTAAGTGTTGCTCCACAGTTTGTCGGTGGAGAGGTCGCGCACGTAGAGGAATTGCCCGTAGTGGTCGGCACTGATTTTGCGGTAGCGGTTGAGCAGTATGTTGCGGAAACGCGAAAAGCCCACGCCACGGTCGTTGAGCAGCACCGTATACTCGCCATTGCTCAGTACTCCAATCTCAGGCACTGGCGCAATGCCGTCGAAGTCGCGGGCGTCGCTCTCCGATTGCACCTTGGTGTATTGGTAACGTTTGAACTGAGTGATTTTTAAGTCGATGTAAGGCTTTATCTGTGCTTTCTCTTTAAGCAGTGTCTCCATCGACTTCATGGCGGGTTCGTTCATGAAGTAGTGCTGGATGCAGTGGTCGGCCAGATAGTTGGTCAGGCTGGCCAATATCATGCCTTGGTGGTGGGCATAGTGGGCACGCACGGGCACGTGGTCCTCCTCGTCGTAGGACTCGAAGAAACCCATGTTGTCGTACATGTTCAGGGCCTTGAAGCGCATCATGTTTTCATACACCGCCCGGTCGTTGATGCCGATGGTCATCAGCGAGCTGTAGGGTGAAATAACTATGCGGTCGGGCGTAGTATTTTGGAACTTGAGGTAAGGAACGCCAAAGGCATGATATTTATAGTTCTGAGCATCATCTAACTCATTGTATGCGGTCTCTGAAATGCCCCACGGCAAATTATGTGTGGCGTCGGAAGCGCGCGGCCCTTTCTCTATATTGGTGATGAATGCCCGTTGGGCACGCACGGCAAAACTGTAGGTCTCGTCCATCAGCGTGTGGCGGTAGGTGGGCAGGAAAATAAGGGGCATGAAATATTCAAAGAGAGTACCGTACCACGAAGCCACCCCCTTGAATCCCTTGTACTGCACCAACGTCTTGTCCAGGCAGAACCAATGCTTGTAGGGCGCGTCGCCCTCCGAAATGGTAAGGAAACTGGTCAGTCGGGCCTCGGAGGCGAAATTATTATAGTGATAAGGCAGCAGCGATTGGGCCCCATAGTCGAAGCCGATGCTGAAGACATTCAGTTCGGGATTGTACAGTTTGGAGAAATCCGTGTCGGCAATCAGGCGTTCCACCGTTGCCAGCAGAGCCCTGCCCTCGTGGGGTTGTTTCTGGCTCAGATAGCCCTTGACCACATAGAGGCAGGCAACGAAGTTGCCGCTGTCGCAAGTGGAGACAAAGTAGTTGGGCAACTTCTCCAAGTCGGCTATGCGATACCAGTTGAAGAGGTGACCGTTCCATTTCTCCAACCGGCTCACCGAATCGATGATGTGCGATAGGCGGCTGAGAGCCTCGTCGTGGGTGATGAAGCCCAGTTCGGCGGCCGCAATCACCGCGGTGAGGGAATAGCCGATATTGGTGGGCGAAGTCTTGTAGTCGGCCTTGTTCTGCCGGTTCAGCTGGTAGTTGTCGGGCACCAGGTAGTTGTTCTCGGCCGTAATGAGCGTGTCGAAGTAGTTCCAGGTGTCCGCAGCCCACTGTCTCACCTGCTGGGTCTCCTCGGGTTTCAGCTCCTTCTTGTCCTGCGGGAATTTTAGACCCAGGAAGTAGAGCAGCAGTGGTGCGCCCACCCATGCCAGGCAGGTGGCTGCCACCACCACGATGAGGACGGCACTCCCCTGATGGACACAGATAGCCGCCGTCAGCAGTGCCAACACGGCGGCGCACACATAGTTGAACCAGAACTTGCCCAGATAGTCGGGCAGGGTCCCCTTGGTGCTCTTGGCGGCCTCGTCGCTAGGCACCCAGTTGAGCAGGTTCTTGTGGCTGAAGGCCATGCGGTAGCACGAGCGGACGATGGCGTCGGTATACATCCATGCCTCTTTGGGCAACAGGGCAAACTGCACCACCGAGCGGTAGATCACCACCCCGATGCCATGCAGCAGAGTCATGTAGTAACGGTATCGTTGGTTGAAACGGGGCAGCCTTGTGATTTGACCTATAAGGAAGAAAAGGATGGGGAAGGCCACCACCACCAGCACCGTCAGCAAAAACCAGGCGGGATTGACAGAATGGGGATTGCCAATCGCCTGCCCAAAGCCAAAGAAGATAACCACCATGCAGGCCAGGCTCAGCACGCTGCGGCGCAGATTGTCGAAAATCTTCCAGCGGCCGATAGTGTTCACCTGGTTCTTCACCTCCATGCCGCGCTCGTCGCGCACCCTGCCACGCAGCCAGCCAATAATCTGCCAGTCGCCGCGGGTCCAGCGGTGGTGCCGTTTGGCGTCGTCCAGATAGTTGGAGGGGTTGTCGTCGAACAGCTCCACGTCGTTGATCAGGCCGCAGCGGATGTGGCACCCCTCAATGAGGTCGTGGCTGAGGATGAGGTTCTGTGGGAACGTGCCCTTCAGCACCTGCTGGAACACCCTCAGGTCGTAGATGCCCTTGCCGCAGAAACTACCCTCGTTGAAAATATCCTGATACAGCTCGAACGAAGCCGTTGTGTAAACGTCCAGACCGCCCAGACCAGCAAACAGCTGCGCATACCGCGACTTGTTGGTCACCTCCACGTCCACGTTCACGCGCGGCTGCATGATGCCGTAGCCGCCCACCACGCGGCGGCCGTCATCTGACAGGCGGGCACGGTTCAGCGGGTGGGCCATGGAGCCGATGAGCTTTTGCGCAGAGTAGAGCACCAGCTCCGTGTCCGTGTCTAGGGTGATGACAAAAGTGATGGGGGGCACTGGCCGTCTCCGCCACTCCGTGATGGTCTCGCAGCGGAAATACTTAGCCTTCTCCTCCTCGCTGAGGTTGCCCAGTACCAGATCGTTGAAATGCAGAATGGCACCGCGTTTGCGTTCAAAACCCAGCCAGCATCCCTCTCCCTCGCTGTATGCGCGGCGGCGGTAGACGAAGTTGAAAATAGGAGCGCCATACCTCTCGTTCAGCTCGCGCACCTTGGCCAGACCAGCCTCCACTACCTCGTTGTCCCAGGGCATGTCGGCCTGGTCGCTCGCGGCGGCATCGCCGATCAGGGTGTAGAAGAGATTCTGCTGCCGGCGTTCCAGCCGCTGACCCTCCGATGCACGGTTGATATTGGAGAGGTAGTATACCTCCAGCTGCTCCAGCAGCTGCACCGTCTTCTCCTTGTTCTTCAAAATGGTGGGCATAATGACCATCGTGGCGTACTCCTCCGGAATCAGGCCGTCCTTGAACTTAATCTTAAAGGTGCTCACCGGCTTGTGCAGGTGGTAGAGGCACTGGTTGAACAAATCTATCACAACCTGGCTCATCGGCACCAGGGCCAACAAGCCCAGCACCAGCGTCAGCCACCCCATGCCGCCCGTGGCCCAGTAAGAAAGCAGGGCCGCGAGAGCCACCGTGGCCAGCACCACCACCCATATGTAGATGTGAGCCCGCAGGTTCCACCGCTTGGGCGGGAAGAGCTGCCACCCCACATGCTTCCCCTCCTTGTCGGCCCGCTCCACCAACTCCTTCACCAAGTCGTACTCGGCCATATGGCGTTTCTTGGCCAGTCGCACAATCTGGGCACGGTAGTCGTCCTTCGTCTTGTCGTACATCTGGTCGTACATCCCCGCCTTTTCGTTTTTCAGCAACCGCTCCGAGTAGCTCACATGGTCTAAAATCTCGGACATCGACATCTTGGTCAGCTTCTTCAGTGACCCGAAGAGGTTCATCATCAGCAGATTCTGTTTTGCCGCCTCGTTCAGTTTCTCCATGTCGGCCGACTCCTTGTCGGTGGGGCTGTAGTGGTGGGCTCCCTGCTCGGCCAGTTGGTTGCAGAGGGTGGCCAACTCGTGGAGGACCAATGTTTTGGCCAGCGGCAGCAGGGCGCACACCTCGGGATAGGAGAGGTAGTCCTTCTGCTTGGCCTGAATATGCGAGAGATAGCGGAACAGCAGCGTCTTGTCTATCTGGAAATGACTCTTACGGAACGAAGCCAGCAGCAGCTCCTCGATGGCCTGCAGCCGTTTGGGGTCTATCTGGCGGAAACTCTTGCTGCGCAGGTCCACCTTCAACACCTTCTCCTGTTCGCTGATCATGTAAAAATTATCCAGCACCCATTCGTTGGTGCTCCCAACCAACCGGTGCGATTTGGTCACCTCGACCAGCAGCAAATAATATCCTGTGATATCTTTAATGCTCTCTTTGAAAATATCATACGTGTTTTTCATGCGTATAATTTTGTTAGTTTTAGTTTACAAAAATACGAAAAAAAAACATTTTGGAAACAAATTTAACAAAATAAATCTTTTCGGCAATATTCTTTCACCTTTCCAATTGCCACAAACCCAGATTTATTCCCCGTCCTTGCCATATCGCCCATCTTACAAAGAAAAAACATCGTGAGCACGCTTTCACCTCACGCCAGTCTGTTTCATTTTCCAATTATCCAACAACCATTAAGGTGTGTTCTATTTATTT
>DFDY01000101.1 GCA_002368955.1 Bacteroidales bacterium UBA3816 | reverse complement strand
TACTCAGCGTGTCGAAGACACGCCACATTGAAAAAGAGGAGCAAGAATCAGTCATACTTTGGACTAGAGCGACAAATTATCGAACCCACCTGAAGCTATTAATACTAAAAGCGAGGCCAAGATGGCCCCGCTTTTAGTATCGAATGTGACTTCAAGTGCTGTGCTATTGGATAATGAGTTTGCGCAGCGTAGAAGTCTCAGCAGTTACAATCCGGACGAAATAAGCACCCTGTGCGAGGTCTGTGACATCCATCTGCTTGGAGCAGTCGGCGGCACAACTGAGGGTCTCGGAAGCAACTTTGCGGCCATTGATGTCGAGCACCTCTACGGTGACAAGACCTTCAACACCCGAAACTGTGATAGTGGTAGAACCACTTGCTGGATTGGGATAGATAGTGCAGTTGAAATCCCGGACAGCCTCATCAATACCCACGGCATCGCCTGTAGTGAGGACAACGGCATTGCTGGTCCAATCGCTGTACCACTGGAGACCACAGAGAGAACGTACACGGAATCCATAATTGAAATGAGGCACCAGGTTATAGATGTACACCTCGGTGTCGGGACTGATTACGGTGCCCAACACCTCACTTTCGGTATAGCCTTCACGGCCGTACTGTATCTCGTAGTAGCCACTGGCATTGTTGCCCGGATTCCATCTGAGATGGGCAATGTTGCCAATAGTCTCGCCGGTAACCCCGTTGACGCTGCCGCAGTGGAGGGTAGTAAAGTCTATGCTGCTGGAGTAGATGCCCTGGAATTCATAGTTGGGGCCACAGATTGTACGGACGGCGGCATGGTAGACAATGTCCGGCTGTAGGCCATCGATAGTGGCAGGATTGCTATTAACCTCATATAGCTGGTTGTAGCTATTGTTGAAGACCCGAATTTCCCAACGGGTGTCATTGGGATTGCCCTCCCAAGAGAAAGTGGCGTGGGCATTGTCCACGTCCACCAACTGAAGATTGGTAGGAACGGTGCAGACGTACTCGGTGGGAACGGTCACTCCAACCCAAGGAGACTCACCCAATGCGCTCTCCGAACAGTCTTGGCGCAGGCGGAAATCGTAAGAGGTGGAATGGTTGAGGCCGGTAATGGTGTAGTAATTGCCTGAAACATCCATCGGGTCGGACCAGGTGTCAGAAGCACTCTCCTTGTAAGAAATCTGGGCGTAATTGCCGTCAGAGTCCCACGAGAGCGTAACCGACGATTCTGTGGCAGCCGTGCCGGTGATGGTAGGCGCATTGCAGAGAGGTGCACAGGCTATGAAAATGTAGTTGGGCGAAATGGTGTCGGCGTGCTTGTAATAGGACGAGAGAGAATTGGCCTCGGCGGGGGTAAATGGTGAGTAGTAATAAGCTGCAAGCATCTTGTTACCAACAGTGTTGTGAGCGTCGAAGTAGGCATAGTTGTAGTCGGTGGTAGAGTTTTTGCGATAGACAGCCACCACAAGGTTGCTGTGCCCATCATAGGCAAAAGGAGCATCGAGGAGTACCTTGCGCCAACCTGTTGAATAGAAGTTGAGACTGCCGTGATAGACACGGACAAAGGTGCTGTCGAACTTGAAGGAGTTGAGGACAGTGTCGGTAGTGTAGCCGAAATACACTTCGCAATTGTCTAGCGCTATGGTACTGGAAGTATTGGCGCTGAATCCGAACCCAGCAATTTGGTCAAGACCTGCCAGGGCGGAGCTGTCAATCAGGGTCTCGGAATAGGAGTAATTATAGTTGACATAGCCTGGAGTCCAATAGGTGAGATTGGGGGTGTAGTTGGCCGTATCGTAGTTAAAGTAATTGTATTCGGTGGCACAGGCCGTTGTGGTGAAATAGGCCATCTCACTATAGTGGCTGTTGTCTGTGGCCGAACAGACACCACGAACCATGCACTGGTACTCAGAAAGACCATGCAACCCAGTGAGGGTGATGCTGTTGGTGGTAGTGGTGGCGTTGGACCAAGAGAGCGACCCGACTCGGCGGTAACGCACTTGATAGCTGGGTGCAGAGCCTACCCACGAGAGTGTGGCCTCGGCGTCGGACACAGAACCGACCGTCAAGCCCGTAGGACGGATGCAAGTGGGAGTGGCATGGACACTGATATCGTCGAGTTTGACACCTTCGCCACCTGTGACACCCATCAGGCCTATCTGATAGAAAGAGGTGTTGCTAGAGGCGGGCAAAGAAACGAAATGCTGAGTCCATGCTGTAATCTCGGTAGTGAAAGAATCAATCACCGTCCAGACACCCACAGGGTTGGTGCGATAGCAGACGAAGAGGCGGTCCTGACTGTTGCCGGCCACTTGGGCGTGCCAGAAAGAGAGCTCGGCCCCGTGGTCAAGAGCAGAAAAGTCGAAAGAAGGCAAGAGTAGCATAGTCTCACTGACACGGCTGGGGTTATAAAGCTGAGCCACGTAGCCGCCACTATAGGCACCTGTGGGATTAGCGGTTGTGGTAGAAGCCATCCAGTCGGCAGAGCCTGAAGCACGTTCCTGACTCATGCAGCTGTCAAGTCCCTGTTCGAAATTGACCTCATAGGGACTGACTTCATCCACTACAAGCGAATTGCAGAGTGTGTTGAATACAGGAAACTTGACCCACTTGCTGTAGTTCCCCGCACAGTCAGCACGCACCCAGGCATGATATGTGGTAGAGAGTGCCAGACCAGTAAGGGTGACAGTGGTGGAGGTTACCAGTAGGGTGTCAGTAGTAGCGCTGATACTGTCAGAGGTTCCATAAACAATGGTATAGTCTCCGGCATTGTTGGTGTCGGTAAAAGTCAGCATCACAGAAGATGTGGTTGCATTATAGGCACGCAGATTCTTAGGCGCAATACAGGGATTGAAATACTCCACCATGATATCGTCGATGTAGTAGGAGTCGCTACCCGCACCGGTACGGATGGCCAGATAGCGGCCAGTGCCCGAATAATTAGTAAGATTGGCCTCACACTGCTGCCATTCGCCGTCATCGGAGGTGAAGTCAAATGACTCTATAACTACAAAGGAGGAAGTGTCGGCCGGATTGGTCAAAACGCCCACGTCGGCGCGATAGGTGCTATATGCGGTATAGTCGCCCATCATATAGAATGACAGAGTGAGTGTGTCTAAGGGAGCACCCATCTCGGGAAGGATGATCATACTGGTGTAGGAAGAGCCCGGATAACTGCTGGAAGCCATATAGAGGCAGTTGGAACCCGTGTGATAGTAATAAGAATAGGTATAGGGATAATAGCTGCCTGCATAGGGATAACTGGTCGAACGACCCCAGCATATCTGGGTTTCGGGTTCAGAATAGGTGGCCACAAAACTCTCAAATCCTTCGGTAAATGGATACACTGAGACTGGAGCGCAGCGGGTGGTGGCGTTCAACAGGGCTGAAGCCGTTGTGTCGCCGCAAAGGCTGGAGACTCGGAAATTATAGAGGGTGGCAGGCTGCAATCCTGAGACAACAGCAGTGTCGAGACCGGTAGCGGCTGTGTGGACAGTCCACGCAGTGCTGTCGGCCGGCTTGTACTCCACACTCCAAGAGTCCTCGTAAAGACCTGGAACCCACGCCAAGGTGACCGAAGAGGATGTGGTGCCCGTCACTACCACTGCGGGAGGCACACAGCTGGCCTCACCACAAGGCGTGAGAAAGACAGTATTGGACCGCGCATTACTGACACCCGTCGACCAAGATGAAACTGATGCAAGGGAGAGCGAGTCCGTGGGGTCTATATCGCTGCTGTAGGAATAGCTGTAGACCGACTTGTTGTCGGTGGTATAACTTGCCTTCCAAGAAACTGAAGAAGCATAATCACCCGTGTTGTCATCGACGGTGAGGGTGATATTGCCCGTACCGCTGTACACAAAAACTGAATCAAAAAGGATTTCGTTCCAACCGGGCCCCAGATCAACCAGGCCCGCGAAACGACAGTTGGTCGGAGTCTGCACCTCCATATCAGAATAGGAATTATAAGAACTGCGGGCTGTGGAGTCCATATACACCGCCATGTTGCGAGTGACGGTGGTGTTGGAAGTGCTGAAGAAACGAACGCCAAAGATAGTGTCGACCCCTGCCATGTCGGTCGAGTCGAAAATCTGTTGGCTTACCGCATGGCCATAGATATAGGCTGGCACATAGCTGTTGGTAACCGTCCCCGTGCCAACCTCATGCTCGCCGCCCGAGAGACAGTAGGTGAAGAAAGAAGCATTGGCATACTGGCTGGTGTCGCCGGCGTCGCATGTGGCTTGGACCGTGACCAGATAGTGGGTATGCTGGCTGAGGCCGGTGATGGTATAGCTCCGGTCGGTATCGGCTGTAAAGAACGAATGGACGATTTCATTGGCCGTATCGGTTGCCACAATAGTAAAATATTGTGGGGTGGTGAAGTTGGCATAATTCCACGAAACCAGCGCACTGCTACCCGTTACGTTTGACACCTGCACATCGTAGGGACTGGTACAGGTGGGCAGAGGCTCACAATGGGTGGTGAGCACGAAACCATCGTAGGAGGAATAGGAGGTGTTGAGGTAAAGCGTGATAGGTCCAATGGATGAGGCCACGTTGATATTGGTCACCGAGCCAGAATATTGGGCAAGGAGACGACCCATAATGCCCACCCCCTCATAAATGTAGAGATAATCGGACGGACCCATGTTGATATTGCCCGTAAGGCGGATGGTGGCAGTGCTGTCGTTCGGATAGATCACCATGTAGCTAGTGGTATAGCTGGGGATGGTTCCGCTCACTCCGCCGGGATCGGCGATGGAGGTGCCGCATACATAGACCGTGTCGGTCCCCATCAGAGGCATTTGAATTGTGTTGGGGCGAGCAGTGACGGGCAGCGACCAATAGCCGCGCTGGCTGCCACAGACCGTACGCACATAGAAATCATAGGTCAGACTGTCCGAGAGCCCTGTCAGCGTAAACGGATTGGTCGACACTGGGACTCGCACCGTGCTCAGGTCAGGGTCAAAACCCACAGGACCATATGTCATCTCCCAGCTGGTCCCTACCATATCGGTCCAGGCAAAGGTGATTTCATGTGAGGCAGTGGCAGTCAGGGCCAGATTGCTGACTTGAGGGCAGTTGTTTATTTGACGGATGGTAATATCGTCCAACAAGATATTGGTGGTCCCGTCAGGGGTCATGTTATTGCCCGCAGAGCGGAAAACGACATAGACCGAGTCGGTAGTCGTAACCGTGTCGAAATCTACCGTATAGAGCACATAAGAGTCGGTCAGAGGCACCACGCTGACCAAATGGAACACTGCGGTGGCAGAGTCGGTGGTGGTGGTGTAGCCCACCTGGAGGCTGCCGGTGCCACCGGTATAGGATGAGGAGGATGCCCAAAACTGAGCCTCAATCTGGTTGGCCGGGATGAGCACTCGCGGTGTCATGATCGAATTGGCTCCATAGGCATCAAACATATTCAACAGATAAGAACCCGTATGGGCATAATAGTCATAGTAGTATATCTGAGGATATTCATAGACAAAGCCATAGTAATCGTAGTCGCCTCTCTCCCAAATAGTCCAACAGAAAGGAGCATTAGAACCGTTATTCTCGAATCCCTCCGTGAACGGGAGGGGGTTGTCGCCACATGCCGTGCGGAAAGTATAGACCGCAGCGGCACTGGTGTCATCAACGGCACAGATAGCCTTCACAAAGAAATAATAGGCCGTATTGGCCAACAGGTTGGTAAATTCGATATTGGTATCGGCCGTGTAAGCCCATTCGCCCGAACCGTAGCGGCTGGTACTCAACTGATAGAGCCAGCCTTCGGCCTCCTCGCTAGCTGTCCATTCCAGGGTGGCACTGTCTGAGGTGACATTATAAGAACTGACACTCAGCGGGCGAGGACAGGTGGCGCAGGCCACATCTTCACAGAAAAGGCCCGACGGCATATCCGAACCAGAGGTATGGGCATAGAGGGTGGCCCCGATGGAGTCCACAATGGTGAAGCCACACTCGGTGTCGTACAAACCCGCACTCCAAGAAAAACTGATGGGGCCTTGACAGACCGAGAAAGTGGCTGTGGATGAGGCCCCCACGCAGGAGTAGGTGCCAATAAAGGTGGTGTCTTGATAGATAGTGATGGCCGCTCCGTTCCAGCCGTCGCCATACTGGTCGGTGCCCGAAATGGTAATGGTGCAGGTGGCACCTCCGTCGCACTGCGCCCATGCCGTGGCCGAGCCGGCAATCATGAACGCCAAAAGTATGAATAATGAATATATCTTTTTCATAAAACTATAAATTTGAATGGCTCTAGTTTGATAAAAGACTGATTTTTAGCAGCCTCGAAGAGGCTGAATCTCCATAACCCCATACTAAGCGACCAACGGGAGCGC
>DFDY01000030.1 GCA_002368955.1 Bacteroidales bacterium UBA3816 | reverse complement strand
TGGCGTCATGCCCGGCAATGCCGTCGTCCGTGGCCGGCTGTCTGGCGAGCTGCCCCGTACCGGCGAACTGACGCCCGACGCTGTGGCTGCTGCACTGGAGAAGATTGTCGGTTGCAAGCTGGCCAACTGCCGCTCCTTTGCTCCCTGCGAGGACGTGGCTCCACGTCCGCCCGCACTGTGTCAGGGCTGTGGCCACCGCGACGTCTACGCCGCCCTCAACGAAGTGCTGCTCCAGTACCCCAACGCCCGCGTGTTTGGCGACATCGGCTGCTACACCTTGGGATTCCTGCCGCCCTATAAGGCCATCCACTCCTGTGTCGACATGGGAGCCTCGATTACCATGGCCAAGGGTGCCTCCGATGCCGGCCAGTGGCCTGCCATTGCCATCATCGGCGACTCCACCTTCACCCATAGCGGCATGACGGGACTGCTCGATGCCGTCAACGAGAACAGCGACATCACCGTCATCATCAGCGACAACCTGACCACCGCCATGACTGGCGGACAGGACTCTGCCGGCACCAATAAGTTTGAAGCCATCTGCCGTGGACTCGGCGTCAGCGACGATCACCTGAAAGTTGTCGTACCCCTGCCCAAGAACATGGAGGAAATCAAGCAGACCATCGATGCCGAAATCAACTACCACGGCGTCAGCGTCATCATTCCGCGCCGTGAGTGCATGCAGACCCTGCAGCGCCACCTGAAGCAGAAGCGTGCGGCAGAGAAAAAGTAATATCGAAATATCGTCATCACGAAAAATTGAAGAAACAATGAAAACAGATATCATACTTTGCGGAGTAGGAGGCCAGGGAATCCTCTCCATAGCCACCATCATCGGCGAGGCTGCCATGAAGGAAAACCTGTACATCAAGCAGGCCGAAGTGCACGGCATGTCTCAGCGCGGCGGTGACGTACAGTCAAACCTGCGCATCTCGAGCAGTCCCATCCAGAGCGACCTCATACCGATGGGCGCAGCTGACGTCATCATCTCGATGGAGCCGATGGAAGCCCTGCGCTACCTGCCGTTCCTGGCTAAGGACGGGTGGGTCATCACGTCAAGCACTCCTTTCGTCAATATACCCAACTATCCTGATATTGAAACGATTAAGGCCGACCTTGCCCGCCTGCCGCACGTCATCGTGGTAGACATTGAGCAGAAAGCCAAGGATGCTGGCGTGCCGCGCTCAGCCAACGTCATTCTCCTGGGCGCAGCGCAACAGGCTTTAGGCATCGACTACGAGAAGTTGGAGGACGCCATCCGTAGCGTCTTCGGCCGCAAGGGCGACGCCATTGTCGACGCCAACATCAAGGCGCTGGCCATCGGCCGCGAGGCTCAGACAGCCGTCTGACGAAAACGACATTACAACGCGTTTTTTTTGACAGAACGACATAACAACATGTTTTTTGATACAGGGACATATCCTTATGTATCATAAACATGTTGTTATGTCGTTCTGTCAAAAATAACAATATGTCCTTATGTCAAGTCCATGGCTGGCATGAAAAATACTTCAAGATTTTTTGTCAATAAGAAAAATATGCTTATCTTTGCAAGCGACAACATAATGTATAACCCTTAAAAACGTAATTGCCAATGGAATAAGACAGACAGCATAAGCAAAACGCTGAACAGAGATATAAGGGCAGCACGTGGCCCAGCACGAGCACCCCGCAGAGTCTTTTAAGAAAGACGACAAACAATAGATTATTAACTCAAAGCGTTTCTGCTCTAAATGACTTTTTGATATAACTTGGACTTTGAGTCCTTGTTCTCGTTAGTCGAAACCGCCAAAACTTCGTACATGAGAACAAGCGGCGAGAGTTCACGTCCAGTGGGCGTGGATTGTTCGTGCTTTTCTATGTACATGGCTACTTGGCGGTGCCCGACTAACGGAAAAGCTTCAGAGCAGTTCCGCCCTTTTTATCATCAAAACTATATGAAACATTTTTATCTCAGATTCCTTTCCCTGTGCCTCCTCTCTGTTGTAGGTGCAAAAGCACTCGCCCACGATATCGAAGTGCCTAACGCTGACGGGAAAATGATCTATTATACGTGGAATAATAATAAAACAGAATTAGGCGTAAGTTGTAAAGGAGAAAACGGGTATAAATATACTGATAGGTATTCTGGTAATATCGTCATACCTGAATCTGTAACTTATAATGGAAAAAAATATAGTGTGACCAGCATTGTCGGTTATGCGTTCTGTGGTTGTTCTGGCATGACCTCTTTGACGATTCCTAACAGCGTGAGATCTATAGGCTATTTGGCGTTTTATGGCTGTACAGGCCTATCTTCTTTAACAATTCCAAACAGCGTTACAGGTATTTCCAATTATGCATTCCAAGGTTGTACCAATATTGTACAGCTGGTTTTGAACTGCAAGAATGTAGACAATTCGTTTAGCGACATGCAAAGATCTATAAAAGAAGTGATACTCGGTGATGGTGTGGAGACAATCGGTGATAATGCATTCAATGGCTTCAGTAACTTAATTAAAGTCACCCTCTCTAACAGCGTGACTTCCATTGGCTCGCGTGCGTTCTATTTCTGTAATGGCCTTTCTTCTATAATTATCCCCAGTAAAGTTACTTCTATTGGTAATTCTGCATTTTCTGGCTGTACTGCTTTGAAATCTGTGACAATACTTTGTGATAAGGTCGGTTCGTGGTTTAGTGGAAATGTATCTATTAATGAAATTGTCTTAGGGGATGATGTTACATCAATTGGCGATGGCGCTTTCAAGGGTTGTAGTGGCTTAACATCTGTAATAATTCCCAATAGCGTCACCTCTTTTGGCAGTTCTGCATTTCAAAACTGTATCTAAACGGGTGTAAACAACCATGAACATCTAATACTATCTATTTGTAAAACTCTCATTTTCAGTAACTTTTGATTTTTAACACTTAATAGTTGGAATTTGGTAGTAACCGAATTTCAGTATATTTTTGCAACGTATTTCTACCGCGAGGAATTTACG
>DFDY01000115.1:2196-12366 GCA_002368955.1 Bacteroidales bacterium UBA3816 | reverse complement strand
CCCTGCAGTATCTCGATGGTCATCTGCTCAATGTCCGATTCCGTCAGCTTGGTCATAACATTATATGTTTAGTTTCCAATATCCGTTTTTGTCTTCTCCCACACGTTCAATTAATCCCATTGACTTCAATTTTGCTATATTCCGCTGAATTGTTTTTCGTGTCACCTTTAATTCCTTTGCCATTTCTTCAAAAGTAAGAGACCCTTTACCTTTTAATAATTTCATAATTCTTTCTTGCGTTTTTATTAAAGTAATAGGAGTACTTACAGGGACATTTACAGGGACATTTACAGGGACATTTACAGGGACATTTACAGGGACATTTACAGATGCATTTACAGTTGCATTTACAGTTGCATTTATAGGTGCATTCAAAACAACACGTTTGCCACAGCCTTTGTGTACAGGAATAAACACATTGATGAAACTTCGTTCACTATTGGTCTCAACTGTAGCTCGCGGCGAGCCGTTCTTTTTCAATTCTTCTTGAATGGTAGGGATACCTGTCGAGCGACCTTCGGTGAGGTCTAGTTCTTTCAGGAAATCACCCAGTCTGCGATTGCGGTAACGTCGCGAAATCATTCGTTCACCCTTGTCTATCACGGCCTGCGATATCGATCTGTCAGGACCAGGTATACTCAGTATATGTATGCCATCGGGTTCCACCGATATTTCCACAGGCTCATACTGCTGGTAGTCGCGATGATACAATGCATTGACTATCGCCTCTTCCAACGCCTGAATGGGATAGTTGAAGAACCGTATGCTTTCCGGGACGTTTTTCTGCTTTTTTACATACTCCCTGATAATATTGTTTTTCAAATAGGTCAACGCCCCCTGTATTAGCTGAGGCACACTGCCGTAGATGGTCGTTTCGCTGAAGTTGTTGGGGTCGTTGATACGACCTTCTGGGAATATGACGATGTCCACTTGCGTATAGCGGAAAATCCTTTCTGGGTGTTCGCAGAACATCATTGCTGCCACATTCTTGACCATTCTGTTTTCCGACGGGCCGTCCATCAAGTCCATCTGTTCCAATGTCTGTTCTAATGGTTGCGTGAACAGTACTTTCTCCAATCTGCTGTCCACCTTTGCCAGATAGTCCCGCAGCAATGCCATAGAGATATCCGTCAGTTTGATGTTGGGATTGGGTCTCTCGTCGAAGGGCACACGGTTTGCCATATCACGCAACTCATCCAGCACCTCGCCTTTGGCGACAATGCTGCTCGATCCGTCCCTGACGCAATAAACAGGTTTCTTCACCTTGGCCAATACATCATTAGGAACCGCATACGGACGGTTCACACCAGCAGGAATCCATATCACAAGGATTGTCTTGCCATCAATCTCCTCCACCGATGTGCGGGGCATATAGTAAGGTTCTATCAGGTTGTTGAAACCAACCATCTGTTTCATTATGCCATCCACGGCCTCGGGATTAATACCCGTCACGGGCCGCTGGGCCACACCATTAGCCTCCTCCACTCCGACAAGGATATACCCTCCACCCAGATTATCAAAGTCATTGGCAAAAGCCCCGATGCTTCGGTAAATATCCGTTGGATTCCAACCCTTCTTGAACTCAATACGGTTAGACTCTATTTTTCTCCTGTTCAACAGGTCTTCAATGTTTATCGGCAGTGCCATAATTCAGTTGATTTTATTAGTATTCCTTCTTCGATCCTTCTATGTGGGTTCTATGATCCTTCGGCAATGGGTCGACTTACTTCTTCTTTTTCGGCTCGTTTGTACTTGTTGGCTGCTGTTTGGGCTGTGGGGATTTGCTGTTTTTTAGATAGTCACCATTTTCAACAATTTTTACGATATTATCTTCCATTTCTATGATATATTATTGAGTAAATAGATTGCAAAAAAAGAAATTCCAATCAATAAGAATAGAACGGCTAACGACGACAAAACATCCATTTTACTATTGGATTTCTTTATCATTTCAATTAGATAAGAATCATCATCCTTTGGGTTAGCAACATACTCCCTTATTGCGTCAAACTGTTTATTATGTTTTCTTATTGCGAAAATATGATATCCCATATAAATACATAAAACTGCGACAAATGCACACAACGATACAATTGCGTAACCTGGGACTAAAGATTTATGACCAAAGCCAAGCGTTCCTAATAACAATCCGATTGCACCGACACTAATAGTTGTTGACATTTTTTCCAACTTCTCTTCTGAATCGTCTGTTGCTTTTTGCAACTCAGGCCAATATTGATCATTCCAGTAATCAACTTTATTCCGTATATCTTTTGTATTCTTTATATCTTCTGTTTCCATTTATAACTAATAATTAACAACGTTTTTTATTGCTATTTATTATTAATTGATTCTCACTTCTCCACTTATTAGGCGGGGCAACAAGGAGTCGCGCTGGGTGGTGAGAGTAATTATTTGCTGATTGTTGGATTTGATTTTCTCAAAGAGCGGCTTAGCCAGTTCGTTGTACTGCAAAAGGGTTTCTTTATCCATAATAGGACACTCATTGTCAAAGATCACTTTCGGGTCAATTCTTTGGTGGCTTCCACTTGTACCACTCACACCCGAGGCTATTTCGTCGTAGTTTTCTTTGTATGTCAACCATTCATACAAGAAATACAACCATTGGTCATTTTGAGGTTTGACTATTTGAAATTCTGTTGAACAAATTGCATTCGGCTGTACATCATCTAACATTAACCAAACACGTTTGTCCTTGTGTGGATTTAGTTTTGAAAACAATATGCAGTTCTGTGGAATTACATATTTGTTGCTCTGAATATTTTGTCCTTGTTCCTCTGTAGGACGCTTCCCGTTGTCATAGGCAGGAATACTATAGTGCGAAAAAAACTCGTCAAAATGTTTCTGTGGATTGATAGAGTCTTTGCAATGAATAGCGATATCTGACACTTTACCTTCTTTCCAATCGGGGTTGGGGGTTTCGATGAAGTAGTGGCGGAAGAGGGTTTCGGCGAGGGCTTCGAGGGTCGCGTTCTCTCGATGCAGCAAATCTATCTTATCATCCAACGAACTCAACACCCCCGCTATTCGCTTTTGCTCGTCTATAGAAGGTACTTCGATAATCACATTTGACAAATCCTGAATAGTAATTTGAGACTGCGCCGATCCACTATCCAAATAACGAAGGTTTTCTTGCCGGAACATATTGTAGAAATAATCATTTAGAACTATTCTATTGTCCAAATCTATTTTTATCGACAGATTTGTCAAAAAACATCGCTTTGTCGTCAACTTCACATCCCCTGTTCCTCCGACGCCCCTAGCCACCAATATCACAGCTCCCTTTTCACAATTATATTCCGGATAAGCTTCAAGATATTTATATCCTGAGTATGTGACATATTCCCCTTTGCCCAACAATTCCTGTTTAGGCAATTTGCCATATGAAAAAGATGCAATATTCCCCAGCCTATATTCTTTCCATTCGCTCATTAGCCTTTATTTAATTCCATGAATGATTCTATTTCTGATATCATGTATATGTTCAAAGTGCATTGGCGACTCCAACTCTATACATAACAACTCTAAAGATGGAATCATCTCCTCTATCAAATATTCTTTAAAATAGTAGTACGATTCTTTTTCCCCAACATCCATCATTCTCATTGTCAAATGGTCCAATCCTCTCATTAAAACTTCTAATGCATGTCGTGCATTTTCACTTCTACGCGGTATTTTTTTTGCGTTCATCCTCGTTAATTCAAGCAGTTCTTCCAACATATCCCTCTCTGTGCGCTCGTCTTCGTGATCCTCTTCTTTATAGTCTTTTATTATTTTTTTTATTTTAGTCTCTAAACGAGGCCACCACATTTCAAACACTTCATCCAAGACTTTAGAATCCCGCTTTGACTCGCCGCCAGTCTCATTAATGGTTTTTATAAGTTTTTTAAAGTCCGCTTTATCAAACCTTGTTGCTTGGAAACATGTCAATGGACCTGTAATCTGAGTGCTTTCCACATTAAACAAAATGGTACAAACATTCGCTTTCCCAAAGTTTTTAGACAAAGCTCCAGCCTCAAATAATATCCACGGTCTACTGATATTATCCTTTGTGAGGCAAATAATACCAATTTGAGAATTTGCCAACTCTTGAGTAATACTAGATTCCCATCGAGCACCTTTTTCAATATCATCTGGCGTAAAATATGGCTTAACAAATTGCAAAACACTTGGTAGCCAATTTTTAACTTCTTCTGCTAATTGTTTACTGAGGTCTCCACCCCAACTAATAAAAACTTTTGATGCCATAAGTCTATATTTGTTTTTACTTTAGAATTACCATAGTTTTTGGATAATTTCGGATTATGAGGGTCTATTGTACCTATATATACATTTTATACTTTCCATTCGCTCATATTACAACTTTTCTTTGATATCCTCTATCTCTTGTTCCAATTTATCACGCTCCTCAAAATGCCTGTCTTTCACTAGACCAGCCAACGGAGAGAACGGACTTGTCTTACATAGATTATCCAAGGAGTTATACCGTCTTTCCTTTTCGCGCAACTTCCTGCGTAGGTAGCCCTTGCTGTTCCTGACCATAAAGGCCAACGTCGCACAGGCGACAATAAGCGTCACCACCATCACTACAAGCGATGCACACGCCACTATCAGATTTGCAGTATCAGTACTCATACCGTTCTCATTTTTTTCGGGATTTTACCTCTGCTTCCAATTGTTTCAGCTCATCAGCTTCTATTGCATCAGCCTCACGTGCTGCATATTCTTTGCGACGTCTGTCGAACTCGGCGTAGACTGCGTCAACCTTTTCTTCCATCTGCTGCTTGGAGACTATGCCTGCACCAAGCAACACTTGCTTGCCTTGAAAATTAAGCAGGGTGTCGACATTGCTGCGCCAGTACGCGAGGGTTAGGTCTTGGCGTTCCTTCACCCTAAGCTCGGCAGAGTCGAGGAAGAGGACAACCAAACGGTTCAAGGTGTCAATTTCATCGTTGGTCAGATAGTTCTTGGCAATATATATATCCTGCTTGCGTACAATTCGGCCTTTCCACGAGGTGAGCGCCATATTGGGCTGGCTGGCATCGGCACGGCTGACAACTATCTCGGCAGCCGTCTGATGGGTTACAGCATAGAGCAGTTTGTTCTGCGTCTCGGCAAAGAACATCTGCGTGGCTTTGTCGGTCTTGTCGTAGTCGCTGCTGAGCATCATAAGATCGCGTACCTTTTGATAGAAACGTTTCTCGCTGGCACGTATGTCGCGTATGCGCTCCAACAACTCGTCGAAGTAGTCGGGGCGGCCGTCGGGATTTTTCAGTCGCTCGTCGTCCATCACAAATCCTTTGACCATAAACTCCTTCAGGTTCCTGTTGGCCCACATGCGGAACTGAGTGCCACGCTTGCTACGCACCCGGAAACCGATGGCAAGAATCATTTCCAATGAATAAAAAGTGACGTTATAATTCTTCCCATCTGTAGCAGTTGTAAAGTAATTCTTTACAACTGAATCTTCTGACAACTCATTGTCTTTCAATATTGCAGAGATATGTTGGCCTATATTTTGTTTGGAGGTGTCAAAAAGTTCAGCAAGCTGACTCTGGTTCATCCAAACTGAGCCATCCTTAGCATACAGTGTAACCCTGGCTTTACCATCATCAGTGTTATATATGATAATATTATTCTCTTCCATTTCCATAATCTTAATCAATCTTTATCTTACTCAGGTTCTCCAATATCAGCTTGTTCAGGCGTTCTTCTTCTTTCAGTTGCTCTTCGAACTCGGCGCGGAGGGCGGTGAAACGTTTGGCGAAGTTGAAGTCGTCTTCCTCTTCGGGCAGACCGACGTAGCGGCCGGGGGTGAGGACATAGTCCAGTTCCGCCACACGGCTAACGGGTACCGAGGCACAGAAGCCCGGCACATCGGCATAATCCTTGGACTCGTCGCGCCAGCGGTGATAGGTGTCGGCAATGGTGCAGATGTCGTCCTCGGTCAGCTCGCGAGTGCGGCGGTTGATAAGATGACCCATATTGCGGGCATCGATGAAAAGGATCTCCCCAGCCCTCTTGGTGCGGTTGCGACTGATGAACCACAGGCAGGCAGGAATCTGAGTGTTGAGGAACAGCTTGGCCGGAAGGTTGACGATGCAGGCGATAAGACCTTTGTCAATAAGAGCCTTTCGAATATCACCCTCGCCACCAGTTTTGGATGTCAGCGATCCTTTGGCCAGCACGAAGCCCGCCTGTCCCTTGGGTGCCAGATGATAGACGAAATGCTGTATCCAGGCGAAGTTGGCATTGCCCGTGGGCGGCACGCCGTATTGCCAGCGGGCATCGCCACGCAGCTGGTCGCCACTCCAGTCGCTGTCGTTGAAGGGCGGGTTGGCAATAACATAGTCGGCCTTCACGTCCTTGTGGGCATCATTGAGGAACGACCCTTCGGTGTTCCACTTCACCTGCGAGGCATCGATGCCGCGGATGGCAAGGTTCATCTTGCACAGACGCCAGGTGGTCTGGTTGCTCTCCTGTCCATAGATGGAGATATCCTCCACACGTCCCTGATGCTGGCGCACAAACTTGTCGCTCTGCACAAACATACCGCCCGAGCCACAGCAGGGGTCCAGCACTCGGCCTTGATAAGGCTCCAGCATCGTCACCAGCAGCTCCACAACGCTGCGCGGGGTATAGAACTGACCACCCTTTTTGCCTTCGGCCAAGGCAAACTCGCCAAGGAAATATTCGAATACATGACCCAACAGGTCGGCGCTCTTCGTGCTGGTGTTCTCCAATGTGCTGTTGCCAATAAGGTCTATCAGTTCGCCCAACGATGTGGGGTCCAGATTGGGACGAGAAAAAACCTTGGGCAGCACGCCCTTCAGCGAGCGGTTCTCGCGCTCGATGGCATCCATCGCCTCGTCAATCAATTTGCCTATCTGCGGGTTCTTGGCATTGTTCACCAAATAAGACCATCGGGCACTCTCTGGCACATAGAACACATTCTCAGCCAGGTATTCCTCGCGGTCCTCGGGGTCGGCACCGTCTGCCTGTTGCCTCACCAGTTCGGCGTATAAACGTTCGAATGACACTGATATATAGCGCAGGAATATCAAACCCAGCACCACGTGCTTATACTCTGCCGCATCGATATTCTTGCGGAGTTTGTCTGCTGCCTTCCAAAGACGCTTCTCCAATGGTTCTTCTATAATTTCTTTCTTTTTTGCCATCTTTTCTTGCTCAATATTTTAAAATGCAAAGATACGAAAAAATACAGACATAAAAAAAGATAATTATCAATAAATAAAACGGAACAGTAACGACCTGTAGGTATTAAACAGATATTGCTAGCCCCCCCTAGGACATTGTTGTGTTGTCCCTCAATCGCAACCAAAAGGGCTGCAACAACATGGGAGAGAAAATAAATCTGTTGCAGCCTTACAAGCTGCTGGAAATGGGATGGGCGTTCGTCCCCCCACCGCGGTGCGGTGGGCTATATTTGTTAGAGCCTTTCAGGCTCACTCTGTCGCAACCTTTTTTTTTGACATGGCTATTTGTGGCCGATGGGGTGGGGGAGGGTCTCGCAGCTTTCGGTCGGGAGGAGGCCTGCTGGGGGCGTTTAGGGCAGGCGGGTGACGATTTCTTTGTAGCCGATGGAGCGGAGGAAGTCTTCGCAGCCTTCGGTACGGAGGAGGTCGTCGGGGGCGTGGGCATCGGTGCTGACGATTACGGGGACGCCCAGCTCGTTCATGTGGCGGATGGTGCTGCGGCCGGGATAGTAGTCGTTGTGGCGGCCCTTGTAGATGCCGCGGGTGTTTATCTCGCAGATGCAGCCGGTCTCCTTGATAAGCTCCACTGTCTCGTACATCAGGTCGCGGAACCAAGGCTCGTCGTAGTGAAAGTATCGGTCGCGGTTGTGCATCACCACCTTGTCGAAATGTCCCACGATGGTGGGTCGCTGGCTTTCTATCATGGCGTTGTTCTGATAGAAAAAGGCCTTCACGGCGCGGCGGATGTCGCCGCCGAAATGGCGTTGCAGGCCGTCGTCGTAGGTCTCGTAGTGCGGCCCGTCGATCATCCACAGGTGCTGTGCCGCCTCGGCGGGATGGGCGCGCAGCTCCTCGATGCTGTCGGGGTTGGGGATGAGATGGATGCTGCCGATGGTGTATTCCAGTCCGCCCTGTTCGGTCAGCGGGCCGAAATCCTCCAGCAGTCCTGGCACGTAGTCAATCTCCAGTCCCAAACGGATCTCTATCCGTCCGGCGTATTCCTGTTGCAGGGCGCGGACGGTGTTGCAGTATTCCACGTACTTGTCGTCTTTGATGGAGAAAGTGTTCTCATAGGGTAGGGGCGCATGACCCGAGAAACCCAAATATTTCATGCCGTGGGCCACGGCAAACTCCACCATCTCGCGTGGCGAAGCCTTACCGTCGCAGTAGTTGGAATGGGTGTGGTAGTTAGAAAGCATAAACGACACTTAAAGAAAGTCTGAGGTTGCCCACGGGCTGCTGGTAGCCGGCATAGGTGAATTCGGCCTCGCCGGTGAAGGACAGCCCTTTCTGGGTGGTATAAGTGAGGCGGGGCTGCACACGCCAGAGATATTCGAGGTCGTGGCCACGCCCCAGGTAGGTATAGGTACGGTTCAAGGCGGAGGCGTGGTCGGTGCCGTCCATATTCTGGGCGTAGCCCATAAACAGTCCGGGCCGCCAGTTGCCGTGGTTTTTCTCTATGTCCACCCACACGGTGTTGAAATGCCAGTCGTAGGCATCGTAGTAGCGTCCCATGGCATCCGTCACCAGCACATATCCTCCCAACGAGCAGCCCTCATAGAGGCTGTTGTTTAGCAAGGTCTGTGCCTTGAGGGTGACATTATCGAAACGGTAGCTGCCGAAGAGGGAGAAAGTGGGCGAGCTGTAGAGGTGCTGCCCCACGGCCCTGCCGGTGGTGTTGACCATGGGCTGGATGGTCTTGAGGTTGGCGGCTGCGCCCACAAAGAGGCGGTCCTTGCGGTAGCGCAGTTGGGCGGTGAACTCGGGCACCAGGCTGTGGCGGGCAAAGAGGGTGCTGCTCTGCGGCGTCCCGTTGAGCAGTCCCTGGCTCATGTTGTCCAGTTGCCACTGTGCCACACCCACGGCCTCCCAGTTGCCTGTGCGGTAGGTGTAGCGCACTTGTGGTTGGCGGGCATAACAGTGGAACGGTGCCCCCATGTTCAGGGGGTTGGTCATGGGCATGATTTCGTGCACCACCATGGCATACCAGTATTGCCCCGCCAGCAGGCTGTGCTTGCCCCAGTCGAGGGTGAGGTAGGCGTGGCGCAGCCGCAGGTTGTTGATGGTGGCGTTGGTGGCACCGGTGAAGTCGCCTTCGAGGTAGGCGCTGGTCTTGGCCCCCAGCATGTCGGGACCCTTCACCCGCAGTCCTAGGCGTGCGGTGATGGCCAGCATATTGGCCTGCCAGCCGTCGTTGACGTCGTTGCCATAGTTGTCGAGGTTGATGGGTTTGGGGTAGAAAAGCATCATGTCCTCGCGGCCGCCCACCACGCTGCGGCTGTCGGCATAGTAGTGGGGGTTGACAAAGCCGTGGAAGTCAAAGGAGAAACCCTCCTGCGCCCTGACCGCTCCGAGCATTCCGAGTAATCCGAGAATAACTATAAACTTCTTCATTTCTTGCTACCTCCTGCCAAAGCCAAGATGAGACCTAACGCCACGCCCAGCAAGGCGGCAAAGAGCACTTGGAAGGTGGGGGGCAGGATGAAGGTGATGGTGTGGGCCGGGAACCAGAAGAGGGGGATGGTCTTCTTGAAGACCACGTTCCACTGCACGTCCCAGTTTATCTTCTCGCGGAAGATTTCGCGCATCTTCATCGGGCGCAGCAGGCCGCGCACCGTGCCGCCGTTGTCGAGAATGTGGATGTCGGTGCATTTGTGGAAAGTCATCATCACCGGGGCGAAGATGGTGTTCATCAGCACGCTGACAGCAAAGGCAATGCTCAGTTTGCCCCAGGTGAGTTCCGAGGCCTTGAAGATGGCAGCCAGGGTTCCTTTCTCGCAGCTGCCCACAGCTTCGAGGAAAGCGGGCACGCCGCTCTTGAAGATAATCATGGCCATAGCGATGCACATGCCCAGGAAACCCCACACCATCATGCGGGGCACGATGCCGAAGCCCTTCTTGTTGTACACCCCTTCGCGGATGCGCAGGGCCA
>DFDY01000115.1:0-2149 GCA_002368955.1 Bacteroidales bacterium UBA3816 | reverse complement strand
GGATGCGCAGGGCCAGCATCTCGCCAAAAGTGGCCAGGATGGCGAACTTGAAGAATGCCATGATGAAAGGATGGGCCGCCGTGGAGGCCTCAAACCAAGCAAAAAATCCCGTGGCAGGGATAAAGAACGGGGCCAGCACGACCACCACAATCAGAATAACAATCCAGTCAGTTTTTTTCATGTAACTATAAATTTCAAATTATTAATTTATCTATCTTTATCAAATCTATTTTTCTCTATCCTCTCTATCCCCCGCTCTATAGTGTCACTGTCAGCTCTATGCGGTCAGTGCGTTTCCATTCGGTCATCTCCTGAATGTTCTCGTCGAAATGCCGCAGCCAGAAAGGGTCAATCTCAATCTCAAAAGGCACAGCTGAATTCTCATCGGGCAACACCACTTTCTGATAGCCTATCAGGCTCTTTTTGGGTCCCTTGGGGTCGTCCAGGTTGGTCATGAACACTTTCACCACTGTGGTGCCTGCCGCAGTGGAGTGCGGGGTCTTTTGTGGCAGGCGTTTCACCATGCCGGTCACCCTCATGCGGTCCCAGTCAACGTCGTATGTCTCAATTTCGGCCTGGGCGTAGTTGAGGCCGAAGCCAAAGGGGTAAAGTGGCTCGCTGTCGTCCATGTAGCGGTAGGTGCGTCCCGCCATGTCGTAGCTGGCAAAGTCGGGCAGCTGTTCGGTGGAGCGGTACCAAGTCACCGGCAGACGGCCAAAGCAGTCGTACTCTCCGGCCAGACTAGCGGCAATGGCTTCGCCCATGGCCTCGCCACCATACCAGCAGGCCATAATGGCCTCGCAGTGTTGCGCCTTCTTGTCCAGTGCAACAGCACTGCTGCTGCATAGGAGCAGCACCACCGGTTTGCCCTTGCGCTGCAGTTTGTGCAATTCTTTATTTTGTGCTTCGGGCAGTTCGATGCGGGTGCGGTCGCCTTTGTAAAAACCGGGCACGTCCACCTGCAGTTCCTCGCCCTCCAGTTGGGGGCTTAGGCCTCCGGCATAGACTATCACGTCGGCCTTGCCTGGTTTGCTCACCAGGGTGAAGTGGTTGGCCAGTCCTTCGCGGATGCTGACCGTGTGGCGCGGGGTGCCGTTATAGTTGCCTTGTGGCATGAGGGTGTCTTCGGCGTTGGGGCCGGCCAGGTATATTTTGGTCTTTTCTTTCAGTGGCAGCAGGTCGTCCTCGTTGCGCAGCAGCACCAGGCTCTCGGCACAAGCACGAGCGGGGTCAACATCGGCGGCGGGCAGCTCGCGGGGGTCGTCCAGCTCGGCACGTAGGCGTGTGCGCAGGATGCGGCGCACGTGCTGGTTGACCTTATGTTCGGATATGTAGCCCGAGTCCACCGCCGTGTGCAGGGCCTGCAAGCCGCTGCCGCATTCCAGGTCCACCTCCGAGCCAAAGGCATCGGCCGCCGTGGCGGCAGCGGTGGGGTGGGTGCGGTGGCGCGGAATGACGGTGTCGCGTTCCCAGCAGTCGTTCAGGGCCCAGCAGTCGGTGACCAGCAGCCCGTCGAAGTGCCATTTGTGGCGCAGGATGTCTACCAGTAGTTCCTTGTTGGTGCAGCAGGGACTGCCGTTCAGTCGGTTGTAGCCGCACATCACCTGCTGCACGTCGCTGTTGCGTACGATGTACTCAAAGGCAGGCAAATAGGTGGTCCACAAGTCGCGGGGACTTACGCGCGAGTCGAACTCGTGCCGCACCCCCTCGGGACCGCTGTGCACGGCCAGATGCTTGATGCAGGCGGCTGCGGTCAGCGGCTCGGGATAGTGTGGCTGTGGGTGTCCTTGCCTATAGGGCATGTAGCTGTGCTGTAGTCCGTTGACGCAGGCCAGCCCCATGGTGGCGGTGAGGTAGGGGTCCTCGCCGTAGGTCTCCATGCCGCGGCCCCAGCGGGGGTCGCGGAAGAGGTTGATGTTGGGGGTGAAGAAGGTCAGCCCTGTGTAGTCTGTGGGCTCGCGCAGGGCCACGCAGGTGTCGCTGCGGCGGGCTTCGACATACTTGACGTTGGCCTCGATGGCCACCTCGGAGAAGATGTGGAACACCATGGGGGCGTTGAAAGTGGCCGCCAGGGCCACGGGGGTGGGCCACACGGTGGCGTAGCCGTTGCGGCCCACGCCGTGCAGGGCCTCGTTCCACCAGCTGTAGG
>DFDY01000004.1:25388-37212 GCA_002368955.1 Bacteroidales bacterium UBA3816 | reverse complement strand
TTGTCCGCCACGTCAAAGAGGAAGGCCAGGAAGATGCCGAAGGAGCAAACGCAGATGACCCCGGTGCAGACCAATAATGCGGCTACCCTCACTGCCCAGTGCTTGGCATGGGCAAAGTGGATAATCAGCATGACAGCGTAGGCGACTGTCAGAATCAGGGCAAACAGCATGGCCCATGTGTCTAACTGCCACACTGGACGGACACCATCGGGAAGCATCAACCCAGGAACCAATGCCACCGCCCATAGTGCAAGAGTTGTGGTGCCAGTTGCACGGCGGATTTTTCTAAAGGTGTTGGTGTTCATATAATAATGTAATTAAGGTGTTATCGGCTTTCTTTCTCCAAGTCCACAGAGGTCTGTTTGGCTGCGGTGATGGTGAAGCGAGCCGTCCGCACAGACCCATAGTTGGTGGACTTCTGTGGTTTTAGAATCACTTGGTACTCGCCCGGCATCAGTTCTATGCGCTCGGAGGGTGCATTGGGGTCCAGGTCGCAGACCCATTGCATGCTTCCGTTGCGCAAGACAAAGATACTGCCCGTACAATTCTCTTTGGGCTTGTTCAGGGCCAACCTCCCAGAAAGGGGAATCAGCAGGTCGGTGGCTGCGCCATCGCGTATGGCCACATTGCTGAGATGGATGGGCGGGGTGGAAAGCACGTCAATGTCGTACCGCCCTGCCCTATAGTTCCTGCGGGCACCCAAGGGCTGTGTGGCCAACAGCTGTGTGCTGTCGTGCTGCCGCACTAGCACCGTATAATTGGCAGGTTGCGCCGTGGTCCGCTTAGTGTCTTGGTAGAGACGGAGGCTGCCGCTGGGAGCATACACCTCTAAATGGCTGAACTGGATGGCTGGCCAATTGCGGAGGTGGAAGGGCGGCTGGGTGAAGAAGGTGAAGTCGTAGGTGGAATAGAGGGCGAGGTTGAGCGTGTCGAGCGGGTGCTCTGTGTCGTAGTGGTAGATGGTAGAATAACGCACCGCGTGGGTGAAGTGGTCGTAGATGACCAGGGGAATATCTGTTTCGTAGGGCTTGTGGTCGCTGTCCGTCACCCGGAAGAACACCTGCGCCTTCTGGTTGGAACGGAAAAGTATCTCGCGCATCACTTGGGCAAAACGTTCCTCTTCGGGCACCATGATGAACCATCCGGCGCAGTCGGGCGTGTGCTGGAAGTTGTCGGGGCTGCCAATGCCGACGATGAAGGTCTGCGCCACCGTGCCGCTCTGCTTCACCTGCCTGGCCACGTCGCAGAGACTACTCTCGCAGTCGTCCATCCCGTCGGTGATAATAAGGATGATGTTGCGCGAGCCGCCGTCGTGGGGGAAATCGCCAAGCGAGTTGTTCAGTGCCGAGGCTGCCGCACACTCGCCTTGGGGCACAAGGGTCTTGATTTTGCTTTGCAGGCGGTAGATGTTGTCGTGGTCGAAAGGCACTTCGAGCAGTGTGGAAAAATGTTTGCTGTTCAGATGTCCGAAAACGCGGAGGGCGACATCGACATTGTCTAAGGTCGACACCGTGTCGAGGAATGAAAGCAGCACCTGCTGGGTCACCTTTATCTTAGAGTTGCTCTGCCAAGTGTCCCACATCGAGTTGGAACAGTCCAATATCAGCAGCAGGCGGGTCCGCTCCTGCTGTCCGCCGTTTGTCGCACCTTGGCCTCGGGCCGCCGTCCACAGGCTGCCGGCCACGACCAATAACAATATGATGAGCAACCTACGCATTGTGCTTTATTTTCCTTATTTGTGGCCTGCCGACAGCACGGAAAGGCCGAATAACGGCATTTGGCAGACGGGGTCCAGGCCGTTGCAGTCCTTTTTGCGTCCGCTACCCCAGCTGATAGCCACAAGATATAATCGACAAAGAAAGCCGAGACTCACATGGTCTCGGCTTTCTTTGCGGGAGGGCTTAGAAGTCGCCGAGGGTCTCTTCCAGCTGTGCCAGTGCCTTGGGCAGGTCGTCGGCTGAAAGGACGGAGCCGTGGTACTTGTTGGTGCCCTGCATGAAGTCCACGCCGTAGCCCATCTCGGTGGTGAGGATGACCGCTACGGGGCTGCCTTTGCCGGTGAGTGACTTGGCCTTGGCCATGCCGTCCAGCACCTGCTGCATGTCGTTGCCGTTCTCTATGACCACCACGGTCCACATGAAGGCTTCGAACTTGGCCTTGAGGTCGCCCAGGTCCATCACCTGCTGTGTGGTGCCGTCAATCTGCTGGTGGTTGTAGTCGATGGTGGATATGAGGTTGTCCACATGTTTGGCTCCGGCAAACATCACAGCTTCCCAAATTTGGCCTTCTTGCAACTCGCCGTCGCCATGAAGGGTGTAGACCAGGTTGGGGTCGCCGGTCATTTTCTTGCCCAGAGCGGCTCCGATGCCCACGCTAAGTCCCTGGCCCAGCGAGCCGCTGGCCATGCGGATGCCCGGCAGGCCGTGTTCGGTGGAGGGGTGCCCCTGGAGGCGGGTGCCGAACTGGCGGAAGGTGCTCAACTCGCTGACGGGGAAATAGCCGCGGCGGGCCATAGTGCTGTAAATCACCGGGGTGATGTGTCCTTGCGACACGAAGAGCATGTCTTGCCCCTGGCCGTCCATGGTGAAGTGCTCGGGGTCGTGGTTCATGATGTTGAACTGCATGGCAGTCATCCAGTCGGCGGTGCCGAGCGAGCCGCCCGGGTGACCCGATTTGGCGGCGGTGGTCATACGTAGAATATCGCGACGCACCTGCGTGGCGATGGTCTGAAGTTCTTTGGTGGATTTCATTATGTTGTAATTAATCTTGTTTTGCGGTGCTTAGAGTTTGAAGATGTACTGGCGACTGTTCTGGTCGTAGCAGATGAGCTCCTCGCCTTGGCGGGTGCAGGTGACGGCCAGGGCGTTCTCGTGCTCGTCGGTGACGTTGCCGGTGCCTTTGTTGCCTTTCATGGTGATGTGGCCCCACACGCGGCCGTTGGCTCCGTGGCCAGAGATGTAGAGCACCTCCTCCTTGGCGGGCTCTTTGCGCGCAACGGTGTGTGCCACCGGTTTGGGGGCGGGCGCTTCGACTATTTCTGGCTCGGGTTCGGGTTCGGGCTCAGGCTCGCTGAGGACTACGGTGTCGAAAATGGGCTCCTCTTCGGGTTGCGAGTTCTTGCAGCCGAGGAACAAAAGTGGCGTAACAGCCAGCAAAATGAGCAATAAACTACCTTTCTTACTAATCATAATTTCTAATATTTTGAGACTACAAAGATACACATTTCTTTTAAATAAATGGATTTATTATTTGTAAATTGTTCTCATCGGGTTGTGCCTCAGTGGTTGAGGCCGGTGTCGCAGCCTTCTCTTTCCCCCCTTTCAAGTTAGTATCAACGAGTCATTCCCACCGTTGTATGCCCACTTTTATAGCGGCCCTAGTACGAATGCGAAGCGACGGGGAAGCGTAGGGGAAGCGTATGTGTAGGCTAGATGTGCAGGAATGTCTGAAGATTTAGTTGCTGAAAATACAGGGGAGAGGGCTGCCGGAAGCAGTGGGAGGGAGGTTTTTTTTCAGGGTGCCGGAAAATAAATTTTGTTATATCGTGCAAATTTGCTATTTTTGCAGACCCGCGCATTGCGTGACTATAGTTTTGATAATACAGAATAACAGTAAGATATGAACAAAAGATCGATTATTGGGCTTGTACTTATTTTTGCAATCTTTGTCGGATATATGTTTTGGGTGGCCCCTTCGAAAGAGGAATTGGCTGAGCGGCAGCGTGTGCACGACTCTATCTATAAGGCCTTCAACGACAGCGTAGCCTACGCCGACAGCATGGCAAAGGTGCAGGCCGAGTTGGACAGCCTGGCCAAGGCCGGCGACACCACTGCCCAGCGCCAGATGCAGATGAATCAGCGTGGCGACCTGGGTGTGTTCAATGCCAGCACCTTTGGCGACACCGTGAGTATCGTGGTGAAGAACGAGAAGATGAATGTCACCATCTCCAATATGGGCGCTCAGGTGCGCGAGGTGATACTGAACGGCTATTCCACCTACGACAGCCTTCCGCTGCAGCTGATTACGCCTGCGGACGACAATATGAACCTCGTTTTCTCCACCGAGGAGAGCCGTGTCATTAACACACGCGATTTGGTGTTTGTCCCTTACCTTGAGCAGAATGGTCGGTTGACCGAACTGCGCGAGGATGCCGAGTTGGAAATTGCGGACGACGAGAGTGTGAACCTGCGCCTGCGTGCTTTTGTGGGCGACAGCAACGGGTTGGACAAGGACCGCTACGTGGAGTTCTACTATGGCTTTGGAGGGGATTACTATAATGTTGATTTCGACATCACTTTCCACGGCCTGAACAAGGTGATACGTCAGGACCCCTACATGGATTTCGAGTGGCACAACCGCATGAACCGGCAGGAGAAAGTGGATGCCAGTGCCAAGGGCAGCCGCAACCGCAATAAGGACCCCGAGAAGTTCTACTCCAGCGTCTACTACAAGTCGTCGGGCGACGTGGTTGAGGTGGGCCGCGGCCGCGATGGCGACAAGCAGGTGAAGACCAAACTGGACTGGGTGGCCTTCAAGCAGCAGTTCTTCTGCGCCATACTGGTGGCCGACAGTTCGTTTGAGAATGCCGATTTGGCCCAGGTGACCCGCAAGGATGCCGAGGAGGAAAACTATCTGTGCGACATGAACGGCACTATCGGCTTGACCTATGAGGCACGGCAGGACTATGTGATGCCCATGGGCTTCTATTTCGGCCCTACCAAGTATCGCGACCTGCGTGCCGAGCATCAGGGCTTTGAGAAGATGTTGCCGCTGGGCTGGTGGATTTTCTCCAAGTTTGTCAGCCGCATCTTCATCATCCCCACCTTCAACTACTTGGAGACTTTCAACTGGAACTATGGTATCATCATTATCGTGTTCACCATTCTGTTGCGTCTGTTGCTGTTCCCCCTCACTTTTAAGTCCTACCAGGGCACGGCCATCATGCGCATTCTCAAGCCAGAAATGGATGCTCTGAACAAGAAATATCCCAACCCCGAGGATGCCATGAAGAAGAGCCAGGAGATGCAACGGCTGCAGAAGAAGGCGGGCTACAACCCCATGGCTGGATGTTTGCCCATATTGCTGCAAATGCCTATCCTGACGGCAATGTTTATGTTCTATCCCCAGTCGGTGGAATTGCGCCAGAAGCATTTCCTCTGGTGCGACGACCTTTCCACTTATGACAGCATCCTCGACTTGGGCTTCAACATTCCTCTCTATGGCGACCACGTTTCGCTGTTCTGCCTGCTGATGTTTGGCATGCAGTTCTTCTATACGTGGTACACCATGCGTTCCAACCAGGGCCAGGCTTCCATGCCCGGCATGAAGTTTATGATGTATTTCATGCCCTTCATGATGCTGTTTATGTTCAACAGCATGGCGGCCGCATTGAACCTGTACTACTTTGTTTCCTTGAGCCTGACCATGTTGCAGATGGTGCTCATCCGCAGGTTCACTAGCGAGAAGAAGGTGCGTGCCCGCATGGCCGAATACGACAACAAGCACAAGAATCAGCCCGTCAAGAAGAGCAAGTTCCAGCAACGGCTGGAGCAGGCTCAGAAGATGGCCGAGCAGGCTCAACGCCAGCAGAATAGAAGATGAATTATAGCGGTGCGAAGAGGGTTTGCCCCTTCGCACCAATTAGTTGTGAAACCAACTTTATTTATTAACTAATAACGATTTATTATGATAGTTGCATTTGTTATCACCTTTATCGTGGGTTACGCTTGCATAGCGCTGGAACACCCACTGAAAGTCAACAAAACCGCTTCCGCCCTTCTGCTGGGCGTGGTGCTGTGGGTGATGTATGCCCTCTCGATGAATTTCTTCGGAGCAGAGGCCGGCATTACCGATGCAGAGTCGTGGCATTCATTCCTCAAGACTCTCTTGGTAGAGAACTTGGGCGAAACGGCCGAGACGGTGTTCTTCCTGTTGGGTGCTATGACGATTGTTTCCTTGGTGGACAACTACCAGGGTTTCAGTATTATCACCGACCGCATCAAGACCACCAACCGCAAGAAGCTCCTGTGGATTCTCAGTCTGCTCACCTTCTTCCTTTCTGCCTTGCTGGACAACATGACCACCGCCATCGTTATGTGCGCCCTGCTGCGCAAACTCATCAAGGACCAGAAGGAACGCTGGCTGTTTGCCGGCATGGTCATTCTTGCAGCCAACGCCGGTGGTGCTTGGAGCCCCATTGGCGACGTGACCACCATCATGCTGTGGATTGGCGGCCAGGTGACCACCATCAACATCATGGTGAAGACCCTTTTGGCCTCGTTGTTCAGCATGGCTGTGCCTGTGTTCATCCTCTCCCTGATGCCTATCATGAAAGGCGAAATCGAGCGTCCCGACTATGTTGAGAGCGACGACAACTACATTCCCCGTGAATGGCGCCTGCGTATCCTCATTATCGGTATTGGCGGTTTGATTTTCGTCCCCATCTTCAAGACCATCACCCATCTGCCTCCCTATCTGGGCATGCTCTTCAGCCTCTCGGTCCTTTGGGTCATCACCGAAGTGGCCAGCCATCGTCGCCACCTTAAAGAGGCAGGCAAACCCATGCCTACCGTCATGAGCACCCTGGAACATGTCGACACTCCTAGCGTTCTCTTCTTCCTGGGTATTCTGATGGCCGTCAGCGCGCTGAATGCCGCCGGTATTCTGGGTATGCTCTCCAACGGCCTGAGCAATGCCTTCTTGGGTAAGGAGATTGCAGGCATGAGCGGTTTCTTCCTGATTGACATCATCATCGGTATTCTCTCGTCCATCATCGACAATGTGCCTCTGGTGGCCGCCACCATGAAGATGTATCCCATCGTGGGCGACAACATCATGTTCGCCACCGACCACGCTTTCTGGGAGTGCCTGGCCTACTGTGCCGGTACTGGCGGAAGCCTCCTTATCATTGGCTCGGCTGCCGGTGTGGCCGTCATGGGCATGGAGAAAATCGATTTTATTTGGTATCTGAAGAACATCTCCTGGCTGGCCCTGGTGGGCTATCTGGCCGGTGTGGTTGTGTATATTTTGATGTACACCTTCATGTTTGAGCCTGCTGAGGCAGCCAACACGGTTGCCGCTCTGGCTCCTGCTGTGGTACCGATAGTGTAGTTGAGTTTTTCTTTTTCATAATAAATGGCAAATAAGTTTAGTTCAGCATTGAAAAGCTGGCACAGACGCAGCGCAGGGCGCAAGGTTTTCGACATTATTGTGGGGCTTTTCGCCCTGGCTGGGTTTGCCATCATCGGAGCCTGGGCTTTCTACCAGCTGGGCTTCACCAAAAATCGTGGCGCGGTGGACAAGAACTACCGCTATATGCTCTCGGTGGACGAAATGAAGGCCTTGCAGGACTCTACTTTCACCGATCAGCAATATCACGAGCGATGGATGCGCCAATATGCCAAACTGGCTGCCTTCAGCAAGTTCTATCCTGTCAATGCCCAGCTTATCACCCAAGCCGCTCAGTTCAGCCACGACCCCATGCAGGTGGACCGCATGATTGCGGCCTGCAGCATGTATATCGACGACATGACTGAGTACAATCAACTGTTGCAACAGGTGAACAAACTGCTGGACAGCTATCCCCAGCAAGAAGCGGTAAACGTAATTCCTTGGATGGTGGGACCCGAGTGGGCTGCTCTGAAGGAGGCTATCGTGCGAGATAAGGCCCTGATAGACGAGGTAGGGCGCCTGACAGGTGTTGAACCCCGCCTGATAGTGGGCTGCCTGATTGGCGAGCAGATTCGCCTCTTCAACACCAAGCGCGAAACCATCAAGCAGTATTTGGGTCCCGTTAAGGTGCTGAGCGTCCAGTCGCAGTTCTCCTATGGCGTCAACGGCATCAAGATGTCCACGGCTAAGACCATCGAGGAACACCTAAAGGACCCTACGTCGCCTTTCTATATGGGCAAGCGGTATGAACACCTGCTTGACTACACTGTGGAGGGACAGGCCCAGGAGGACGAGAGGTACAACCGGCTAGTGGATTATCGCAACCACCTTTATTCCTATCTCTACACCGCCTGCATCCTTCACCAAACCAAGATGCAGTGGGAGCGTGCGGGCTATGATATCAGCGACCGACCCGACATCCTCTTCACCTTGTTCAATGTGGGATTTGCCCAGTCGGTGCCAAAGCCCGACCCTGTCTGTGGGGGTAGCCATATCAAAATTCAGGACCGGGTATATACCTTTGGAGCCATCGGTTTCGACTTTTACTATTCGGGCGAGTTGGCCGAAGATTTCCCCTACTGGCGTCAACGCTTTATCCCGGGCGACAAAGAACTTACCGAAGAAGAATTGGCCTATATCCAAGGTAGTGTGAGCAATTGTAAACGGCCTCCCCGCGGATGGGAGTACGCAAAGAAGGACTCTGTCCCCCCAGCCCCGTCAGAACCCGTATACATCTATGACGATGACGAGTATGAGGGTACCTATGCCAATGAATAGCCCATCAAAAAGGTGTGAAAATGCCGACAAACGAATGCCCGATTTTTAGAAATAATTGAAAGAAAAACTGCTGTTTGTGATGAGCCACCAAGTATTGGTATAATAATGTGTGTTATGTTATATTGCTGATATTTGTATAATTGTGTGTGATTTGAAGATTTTTTTGTAAAAAAAACTTGATTATTAAAAAAAAAGTAGTACTTTTGCAACCGCTTTCGAGGGTCGTATTGTGGATTGTTGATGCTCTTTCCCATGCGGATAAGAAAGCGATTAGGAACGAAAAAAAATAGATAAAAAGACATGGCAAAGAAGAATAAAGACGCTAGAGTGCAGGTTATCCTCGAGTGCACCGAGCAGAAGAACAGTGGCGTTCCCGGCATGAGCCGTTACGTCACCACCAAAAACAAAAAGAATACCCCCGAGCGTTTGGAGCTCAAGAAGTACAACCCGTACTTGAAGAAAATGACTGTTCACAAAGAAATCAAATAAAATAGGAGATAGAGAACTATGGCAAAGAAAGTTGTTGCAACCCTGAAAACCTCAACTGGTAAAAGTTTCGCAAAAGTGATCCGTATGGTTCGCTCTCCCAAGACCAACGCCTATACCTTCCAGGAGACCATCGTCCCCTCCGATCAGGTACAGGACTTCCTCAAGAAAAAATAATTCTGGACACAGTAATAATATTTTTTTTCATACGCTTTTGTTTTAGCCTCTGTTGTGAAACGGAGGTTTTTTTTTGCCCCCCCCGAATGTAAACAGATGTATAGAAATGGTATCAGTTGCCAAATGAGAGGTTGTACCCCCATTTATTACTTTCCAGAATGTTCTTGTAAGTGTAGAAAGTATGTTGGGACACCTGAAGTATGCAATTGTAATGATTTCTAAGTAATCATTTGAAACCGAGATGATGAAAGACTTACATATCCAATTTCGTCCAGTACTGTTTGTTGGATTGGCTCTTTGGCTAGTGGGCGATGCCGTTATTCTTTGTTTTAACCACATACCTGCTAGTGATGCCCTGAATGAGCTATTGGCGTCTCAGGGCATCACCATCTCTGTGGTTTTGAGTTTGTTATTAGCAGCTGTTGTCGAAGAGTATGTTTTCAGGGGATGGGCCACGAAATATAAGAAGGCCATTCTGTGGTCGTTAATCTTCCAGACGGGATGCTGTTTCTTGGTGGCCGGTTGGATAGTAGGGCTGGTGGTGGGTATACTTAGTGTATGTGTTCTTTTCGCACTGAAGCATATCCGCCGGAAGAGGCTACTGCTGATTATTAGTACCTCTCTGTCCTTTGCACTGGCTCACGTGAGTAGGTTTAATGTCTTCACCTGTAGCAGTCTGGTATTTATTGTGGCGACTTTTGGATTTGGCCTGGTGATGGGCTATGTGGCCTCATGCTACAAGTGGCGGTATGCCGCTCTGATTCATGCTTTATTCAATTTGTTGGTGTCCATCCTGCTGGCATACGGCCAATTCATTTGATAGTCTCATGCACTATCAATGGCAGACTATGAAGAGGTGGACGAAGTTTAGGTGGTTATGGTACATTGGTATGGGTATCATTTTATCTGCTGCTGAATTGTTATGTATCAATGTAAACGAGGTCCATAGTTGCCTCCGTGTTTGCCCTTCCTTAACGATTTAATAGAGGCCTCGTTAACAAATTCCAAGAATTAGATTTACCAAGAAGTCATTTTTTTTTTGTATATTTGCACCTTAGATACTTTGTACCAATAGGGGTGCAAGGTGTTGCATATATGTGTGTTACTAAATAATAATAATATATAAATGAGTTATAAGGAGTACAAACAGCTTAACATGACCCAGATTGGCGAGGAAATCCGCAAATTTTGGGAAGAGAATGAGACTTTTGAGAAAGGTCAGAAACTGTCTGAGGGGCATCCTGCTTTCGTATTTTACGATGGTCCCCCTTCAGCCAACGGCAAGCCGGGCATTCACCATGTCATGGCCCGCACCATCAAGGACGTTTTCTGCCGCTATAATGCCCAGAAGGGTTTCCATGTCGACCGCAAAGCCGGCTGGGACACTCATGGCCTCCCCGTCGAATTAGGCGTAGAGAAGACCCTCGGCATTACCAAGGAAGACATTGGCAAGAAGATCAGCGTGGACGAATACAACCACGCCTGTCGTACCGAGGTGCTGAAATACAAAGACCTCTGGGACGAACTCACTCGCCAGATGGGCTATTGGGTCGACCTGAAGCATCCTTATATCACCTTTGAAAACGAATATATTGAAACTCTTTGGTTCCTGCTGAAGAAGCTTTATGACAAGGGGCTGCTCTACAAAGGCTATACCATTCAGCCTTTCAGTCCCGCTGCTGGCACCGGCCTATCCAGCCATGAGTTGAACCTTCCGGGCTGCTATCGCGACGTGAAGGACACCACTTGTGTCGCTCTCTTCAAACTGAAAGAGCTGAAAGGATTTGATGTCCCTGCAAGCGATGTGGACACCTATGCCATTGCTTGGACCACCACTCCATGGACATTACCCTCGAACACGGCCCTTTGTGTAGGCCCCGCTATCGACTATGTACTTCTTGATACCACTCATCCCTATACCCAGCAGCCATGCCGCATAGTGATGGCCAAAGCCTTGATGGGCAACTTCTTCACCGAGGGCGAACCCGACGAGAAGTCCAAACTCCTCCATGCCACCGTGCTGGGCGAGTGCAAGGGAACTGCTTTGGAGGGCATTGCCTACGGGCAGTTGATTCCCTGGGTGAAGCCCACGGTGGTCAACATGGCCGAGCAGACCCACCGCACCGCCGTTGAGGGAGAGGCCTTCCGTATCATTCTGGGCGACTATGTTACCACCGAAGACGGTACTGGCATTGTCCACATTGCCCCCACCTTTGGCGCCGACGACGCCCGCGTGGCCAAGAAAGCCGGCATTGCCGACCTGCTTCTTTACGACCATGATGGCAAGCAGGCTCCAATGGTGGACCGCACCGGTAAGTTCTGGAAACTTGAAGACCTTGACCCCGAATGGGTGAAGGACAATGTCGATGTGGCCCTTTATGGCCAGTATGCCGGCAAATTTGTCAAGAACGCCTATGACCCCACCAAGACCGACAAGGACATGAGTCTCGACGTGGAGCTGGTGGTGATGCTGAAAGAGCAGGGCAAGCTCTTCAAGAGCGAGAAGCACACCCACAGTTACCCCCATTGCTGGCGTACCGACAAGCCCGTCCTTTATTACCCGCTGGACAGCTGGTTTATTCGCACCACCGCCTTGCGCGACCGCATGATTGAACTCAACAAGACCATCAACTGGAAACCCGAGGCCACCGGCACTGGCCGTTTCGGCAACTGGCTGGAGAATATCGTGGACTGGAACCTCAGCCGCAGCCGC
>DFDY01000004.1:8812-25304 GCA_002368955.1 Bacteroidales bacterium UBA3816 | reverse complement strand
GCACCGAGGACGGCAAGGAGGAGATATGCATCGGCAGTGTCGAAGAACTGCGCAAGGAGATTGACAAGTCTGTGGCCGCCGGATTTATGAAGGAGAACCCCTACCAGAGTGCCGACTTCAAGAGTTTCGACCTCCACCGTCCCTATATCGACAACGTGGTGTTGGTGTCGCCCACAGGGCGCAAGATGATGCGCGAGCCCGACCTAATAGACGTTTGGTTCGACAGCGGTGCCATGCCCTATGCTCAGATTCACTACATGGGCGAGGACCTCACCCCCGAGCAGTTCCCGGCCGACTTCATTGCCGAAGGCGTCGACCAGACTCGCGGATGGTTCTACACCCTCCATGCCATTGCCACCATGTGCTTCGACAGCGTGGCCTTCAAGAACGTCATCAGCAATGGCTTGGTGCTCGACAAGAACGGCAACAAGATGTCCAAACGTCTGGGCAATGCTGTCGATCCGTTTGACACCCTCAGCAAGCAGGGTCCCGATGCCACCCGCTGGTATATGATAACCAACAGTCAGCCGTGGGACAACCTGAAATTTGACATGGCCGGTGTGGACGAGGTGCGCCGCAAACTCTTTGGCACCCTTTACAACACCTATAGCTTCTTTGCCCTCTATGCCAATATTGACGGTTTTGAGTACAAAGAGCCTGACCTGCCCATAGCTGAGCGCCCCGAGATTGACCGCTGGATTCTCAGTGAGCTCAACACACTGATTAAAACCGTTGATGAGGCTTTTGGCGATTATGAGCCCACCCGCGCGGGTCGTGCCATACAGGAGTTTGTCGATGCCAACCTTAGCAACTGGTATGTGCGTCTCTGCCGCCGCCGTTTCTGGAAGGGCGAGATGACCGCCGACAAGATTTCGGCCTACCAGACATTGTACACATGCTTGGAGACCTTGGCCCGACTGATGTCGCCCATCGCTCCTTTCTACAGCGAGCGCATGTTCCTCGACCTGAATGAAGTCACCCACCGTTTTGATGCACAGTCTGTACACCATGTGGCTTTTCCTGAGATTCATGAAGAGATGATTGACAAGGCACTGGAGGAGCGAATGGAACTGGCTCAGAAGATCTGCTCCATGGGCCTCTCGCTCCGCAAGAAGAGCAACCTTCGTGTCCGTCAGCCCCTTGCCAAAATCATGCTGCCTGTGCAGAGTGAGACCTTCCGCCATCAGGTGGAGCTGGTCGAAAACCTCATCTGCTCCGAACTGAACATCAAGGGCATTGAATTCTTAGCCCCCGACAATGATATTCTTGTGAAGCGCATCAAGCCCAATTTCAAGACATTAGGCCCTCGCTACGGCAAGGTTATGAAAGCGATAAGTGAGCGAATTCAGTCCTTTACACAGCAGCAAATCAACGGACTAGAGGCAGCCGGCAAGTGCGACTTCACCATCGAAGGGCAGCCAGTTGAGATACTTCTGTCCGACGTTGAGATTGCCACTCAGGACATTCCCGGCTGGGTGGTTGCCAACGAGGGCAGCCTCACCGTGGCTCTCGACATCACCGTCAGTGATGAACTGAAGGCCGAAGGTATTGCCCGAGAGCTGGTCAACCGTATTCAGGGCATCCGCAAGGAAGGCTTCGAGGTGACCGACCGTATCCACGTAGACTTGCTCCACGGCGAGTGGGACGAGGCAGTGAAAACTCACATGGAATACATCTGCAACGAGGTACTCTGCACCCAGCTCAATCTGGTGGATGCCATCAGTGACCCCGCCCAGCAGACCATTGAAATCATCGAAGGTCAGCCCACCACCATTTGGGTTAGAAAATAGGGGAGAGGAATGATAGAAAGAATCAAATCTCTGGCCAAAGCCAATGCCGCCACCGTCATTGAATGGCGGCGTTGGCTTCATAGGCACCCCGAACTGAGCCAGCAGGAATTTGGCACGATGAATTTTGTGGCTGACCGCCTGCGTGAGATGGGCCTCGAACCTAAGACCGGCATCGGCAAGACGGGTGTTATGGCCATGATTCGTGGCGGCAAAGACCCCGACGGCTACTGTGTGGCCATCCGGGCCGACTATGATGCCCTGCCCCTCACCGAGGCAACGGGGCTGCCTTTTGCCTCGGAGAATCCCGGAGTGATGCACGCCTGCGGACACGACATGCACACCAGTTCGCTTCTGGGTGCGGCCAAAATCCTATGCCAGATACGCGAGGAGCTCAACGGCAGCGTGATGCTTATCTTTGAGCCTTCGGAGGAGATGTATCCTGGCGGTGCCCGCATGATGATGGACGACGGCCTGTTTGACGAAGTCCTGCCCAACGAGATATACGGCTTTCACTGCCTTCCCGAGATGGAGGTGGGCCGCATCGGCATGCGCAAAGGCCGCTATATGGCTTCCACCGACGAACTCTACTGGACCATTAAGGGCAAAGGCGGCCATGGCGCGACACCCCATCTGAGCGTCGACCCCATTCTTATTGCTTCCCATATTGTGGTGGCATTGCAACAGATAGTCAGTCGCAACGCTGCCCCCATGATGCCCACCGTGCTCAGCTTTGGACGTTTTATTGGCGAGGGGCGTACCAACATCATCCCCGACGAGGTGAAGATGGAAGGCATTATCCGCACCTTTGATGCCGATTGGCGGCTGCAGTGCCATGAGATAATTCGCAAGATTAGTTGCGGCATTGCCGAGAGCATGGGCGGCGAGTGCGACCTCTTCATCGATTACGGCTACCCGCCCGTTATCAACGACGATGTCTGTACCCAGCAAGTGCATGATAATGGCGTTGCCTTTCTTGGAGAGGAAAATGTGGATTGGCTCGACCTTCGGATGACGGCAGAGGACTTTGCTTTCTTTGCCCAGAAGATTCCGGCCTGCTATTTCCGTGTGGGCATTCATGTGCCGGGCACTCCAGTCTGCAATCTTCACCGTCCCAACCTTTTGGTTGACGAACGCTCCATAGAGGTGGCCAGCGGTTTTGAGGCCTACAATGCCTATAAATGTTTGATTGATAGAATAAAGAAATGATTGAGGACCAATCCTATGACTGAGAAGAAGGTATCTGTAATAGACACAACTGCCGAATTGGGCGAGCGCAAAATCCCCCACCTGCTTTGGAAGTATGCTTTGCCGTCGGTGGTGACACAAATTATCGCCACCGTCTATAATCTGGTAGACAGCATCTTCCTTGGTCATGCCACCAACGGGGCTCTCATTTTGGCTGCTTTGGCCATCGTTCTGCCTATCATGAATATCATCCATGCCTTTGGCTCCCTGGTAGGAGCCGGAGCCGGTGCACGAATCAGTATCGTGCTGGGCAGAAAAGATATCAAGTGGGCAGAAAATATTGTGGGCACGAGTATGTTCCTCACCTTCTTCTTTGGGGCTTTGTTTCTTTCGGCAGGCTACCTTTTCATGGATCCGATACTGGCCATGTTTGGTGCGTCGGACACCACCATTCGTTTGGCTCACGAATACATGGTGATTGTTTTGCCCGGCATGTTCCTCACCACCCTCACCTTCAATCTCACAGGTCTGATTCGTGCCACAGGCTATGCCACTAAGTCCATGTGGATTCAAATCAGCGGTGCCCTACTGAATATTGTACTTGACTACATCTTCATTATCCTTCTTGGCAAAGGCATTGAAGGTGCCGCTTGGGCAACGACTATTTCCATGGCTTTCTCGGCATTGTTGGCCGTGCTGCATTTTGTCTCTCCCAAATCGTTCATACGTTTCCGTCGACATGCCTGGAAACCGCGTATGTATATCATCAAGAATATTCTGGCTATTGGCATCAGCCCCTTCTCGATGAACGTGGCTGCCTGCCTGGTGGTGGCACTGCTCAACTCCCAACTCATCCATTATGGCAACGACATTGCCGTCAGTGCATACGGAGTGGTCAATCGTATTGCCATGTTGGTCTTTATGTTTATGATGGGCATCTGCCAAGGCATGCAGCCCATTGCAGGCTACAACTATGGCGCCCGCCTTCAGTCGCGCCTCAAGGAGGTCTATCTGCTGACTATGAAATGGAATGTAGGCATCGGTGTCATTGGGGCCACCTTTGCTATGATTTTCCCCCAGCTGTTGGTTGAGATGTTCAGTGAGGATTCCAGTCTGATTTCCACGGCCGTCCCTGCCACCCGCTTCTTGATGGTGATGTGCCCGCTGATTGGGTTCACAGTCACCAACTCCCAGTTCTTTCAATCGATTGACAAGCCATGGATAGCCATCGTGACAAGTCTTTCCCGCCAAGTCATCTTCCTCATCCCCATGATGTTTATTGTGCCGTTGATATTCATCAAGGCGGGGGGTGAAGGACTTACAGGCGTTTGGTGCAGCATGACCATCAGCGATGCCTGCGGAGCCCTGCTTTCGGGACTGTTGCTGATGTCCCAACTGAAAGTCTTCAAGCCAGGCTATCAGGTACCCGAACGCAAACCCAAAAAAGAACGAGGCCCTGACCATACCGAATAACCGCTAGAACGACTATAGAAACTACATACGATAAAACCCATGCTTATGAGAAAAACTATTTTAACTTTATTGATGCTCATCTCACTCCTCCCTGTCATGGGGCAGAATGTAATCGACTCTACCGCCGTGGTGCCACAACCTCACCGCCCCAAAATAGGTGTGGCTCTCAGTGGGGGAGGGGCCAAGGGTGCTGCGCATATCGGCATCCTTAAGTACATGAATGAAATTGGCATTCCGGTCGACTACATTACCGGAACCAGTATTGGTTCAATTATCGGAGGCCTCTACGCATTGGGGTATACTCCCGACGAGATGGCCTATCTGATTGCCAATATGGACTGGTCCTATTATATGAGCAACGGTGTCAACCGTTCTTATCAGTCCTCCACCAAACGATTGCAAAACAGTCAGTTCTTGCTGTCGGTCCCTTTCGGAACCGGCAATTTCGAGAAACGTTCTTTCGACATTCTCTCCACCTTGCCCAGCGGGGTCATCAATGGGGCTAGTCTTATCAATCTTTTCAATCGGCTTAGTATTGGCTATAACGATTCGGTCGATTTCAACCAGCTGCCCATTCCCTTTGCCTGTGTGGCCACCGATATACTCACAGGCGATTCTGTGGTGCTTCATGGTGGCAATTTTGCCAAGGCCATCCGCTCCAGCATGGCCATTCCCGGTGTTTTCTCTCCTGTTGAATGGGACAATCACCTTCTGGCTGATGGTGGCTTGGTGGACAACTTCCCTGTGGACGTGTGTCTGCAAATGGGGGCCGATATCGTCATAGGCGTTGACTTGGGGGATAAAATGGCTGCTACTGCCGAAGAGTTGAAATCACTGCCACAGCAGATTTCGCAATACCTGAGCATTGCCGTGTCCAACAACAAAAGCAGCAACAAGGAACTCTGCGACCTCTATATGCACCCCGATGTGTCTGGCTACAATATGCTCAGCTTTACCCACGATGCCATCGATACCATGGTTCAGCGTGGTTATGAATGTGCCAAAGCTCACCATGACGAGTTTATGAGAATAAAAAAACGTCTTGACCGTTATGGTGATGTGCAACAGGTGTATCAGGCCCCGCGTGCCACTTACCTCACCCCGCAGGATACCTTTGTTTTGGCCAGTGTCACCTATAATGGTGTCACCGAAAAGGAGCAGACTTGGCTAAAGGAACAAGACCGTTTGGAAACTGGACGCCCCATGACTACTGACGATATAGAGAATGCCATCAATATTTTGATGGGTACCGGCTCTTTCGCCACCATCACCTATAAAATGAATGCCACCGATGAGGAATACTGGCTTTCCAACATGGTTTTTTCGGATGCTCTCGGTCTTGAAAGCTACCGCCTGGTCATTAATCTGGAGCGAGCCGAACCTCATAAGTTTGCCATTGGATTCCGCTACGACTCTGAGGAGAGTGCCTCCCTGCTGTTCCATTTTGGTTGGAACGAGCAGCGGCTGGCGGGTTATAAGGCAGCACTGAATGTCAACCTCAATTACAATTTCCGTTGGGATGTCAAACTGTCCTATGCAGGTCTGGGTCTCGGCGACGTGAATTTGGCCTACCGCTATCACAATAGCTCGGTCAATGTCAGCCGCAACGACTCCATGGCCTTTGCCGGTTTTGTTGACCATCACAACATCAGTCTCTTCCTAACCCAGTTCAATTTCCGTGATGTCTCTTTGGCCTTTGGCCTCGATGAAGACTTCTATGCCGACCGCAGTGGATTCTCCCTTGATAATATGCTCAGTGAGGGTCTTTTCCATCTCGACCGTACCAAGAACTTCTTCGGCATCTATTTGAGAGGTCGTTACGACAATCTGGATGATGCCTATTTCGCCACTCGGGGATTCTACGGAATCTTCGACCTCAGTTGGCGCAAAGAGAACAAATACATGTTCAATAGTGATGCCACTGGTTTTGCAGCTGTCGCGGCCAATTTCCAGACCTTTATATCTCCCTCCTCGCGTGTTACCCTCATCCCGCAGGGCCACCTGCGCCTTGTCTTGGACAAGAAGTCCATCTGGTACGACAACTTCATTGGTGGCACTCTCCCAGGGCGCTATCTTGACCACCAAATGCCTTTCATCGGATTCTCCAATCCTATGTATGTCAACAATTATGCTGCCATCCTCCGTCTCGACACGCGATATAATTTCTACGGCAATTTCTACGGCTACTTGATGCTCAACTATCTGTTGCATGTCGATGAGGTGCAGGTACTAGAGCAAGGAATCCAAGGCGTTTTTGGTTTAGGTTTACGGGTGGCCTACAAGTCGGTCATCGGTCCCATCTCAGCCGACCTCTACTGGAACAGTCTCACCCATCGTGTCGGTGCCTATCTCAACATTGGATATGTCTTCTAAGATGGAAATATACAATACCTTTGGCCTTCACGCCACCGCCGACCGCTATCTTGTCATCAACGACGAGTCGCAGCTGCGTCAATTCCTTTCTTCGGGCCAACTCTCCCAGCCCTACTTGATTTTGGGCGGTGGGAGCAACATGGTTTTCACACGGCATTTCTCTGGCACCATTATCCATCTTGAGAACAAAGGCATCCGTCTTCTCGCCCCCAAGTCTTCTGCTGAAGACTGCCTTGTCGAGGCTGCCGCAGGCGAAGTGTGGGACGATTTCGTTCATCACTGCATTGGCCATGGGTGGCACGGCACCGAAAATCTTGTGGCTATCCCGGGCACTGTCGGGGCGGCCCCTGTCCAGAACCTGGGTGCCTATGGCGTAGAGGCCAAGGACATCATCCACAGTGTGCGTGCCTTCGAGATTGCCACCGGGCGCGAGCGCATTTTTACCAACGACGAATGTCAGTTTGCCTATCGTGACAGCATATTTAAAGGTGTCCTCAAAAACCAATATATCATCTGGTCCGTAGTCTTCCGCCTTCAGAGAGAATTCCATCCCGACATTCAGTATAAAGCACTCTCCGAGGCCCTCCACTCAGCTGGCATTGAGTCTCCCACTCCGCAGCAGCTGGCCGACACAATCACCCAAGTCCGTTGGGGCAAACTCCCCCGACCCGAGGAGATGGGCAGTGCGGGCAGTTTCTTCAAGAATCCGGTTGTACCTGCCGAGCAATACCATAAACTCAAGGAAACCTATCCTGACATAGTGGCCTATCCCGTTTCAGAAGGATATAAGCTGGCCGCAGGCTGGCTGATAGAACATGCCGGATGGAAAGGCCGCTCGCTGGGGCGCTGTGGTGTCTATGAAAAGCAAGCGTTAGTGCTTGTCAACCGTGGCGGCTGCACAGGTCAGGAGGTCCTTGCCCTGGCTGAGGCCGTAACCGAGGCTGTCCGCAGCCAGTTTAGCGTAACTCTCCAAAAAGAAGCCATCATCATTTAGTATTCCTATCCTTTTAATTCATTGTTATATGCAAAAATCCCCCGAAACCTTTTGGAACTGGTTCGTCGATAATGCCGAACAGCTCACCATGCTCAATGATATTTCCGAAGCCGAAGGCCAGCAACTGCTCGACCAAATGCAGCACCAGCTGGACGACTATTGCGAAGGACTCACTTTCGAGGTGGGCGAACAGACCGCCCAGGGCCGCACCCTCACCTTCAGTGCCGAAGGCGACTTCGACCTCTTCCGCTATGTGGTGGAACTGGTCGACAATGCCCCCGATGTCGACTGGTGGGAGTTCGTCCCGTTCAAGCAGCCCAAAGGCAAATCGTTGAAGGTCACTTTCGATAAATATCGCTTCGACACCACCAAGATGGCTTTCATACAGCTGGAGAGCGAGGAAGAGCCCGACATCATCGGTCTCCGTGTGGCCCTGCCCACCCTGCCTGCCGACTATCGTCCTCGCCAGGATAATCCAGACGATGACGACCTTTTGGTGGGTGTTTATGTCACCCTCGAAGCCCTCTTGGGCGAGTTCGACTGCACCACTCTTGTTGGCTATCTTGAGGTCTGCCCCATGCCCAAAGAGCCTTTCAAAGAAGGTTTCCGTCCCTTGGACGACCTTCCCGAATTTGTCGAGTGGTTCAAGCGTTCGCGCGAAAAATGACCTACTTATGGTCGCTGTGGCCTCCCTGGCAACAGCACCATGCGGTCGGCCGATACAACATTTTTTCGCTATAACAAAAAAAAATCGTATCTTTGCAACCGATTTTATAGTATTGTATTCTTGTAAATAATTATATAATGAGCAAAGTAGATGTTCTGTTGGGTCTCCAATGGGGAGACGAGGGCAAAGGAAAAATCGTTGATGTCCTCACCCCAGAGTACGATGTCATAGCCCGTTTCCAGGGCGGCCCCAACGCCGGTCACACCATTGAGTTTGGCGGCATCAAGCATGTCCTCCATATCATCCCTTCCGGCATTTTCCACGAACACAAGATCAACGTGATTGGCAACGGCGTCCTTGTTGAGCCATGCATCTTCCAGCAGGAGGTCCGCTCCCTGGCAGCCAAAGGGGTCGACGCCACCAAGAACCTCTACCTCTCCAAGAAAGCCCATCTCATCCTCCCCTCACACCGTATGCTCGATGCTGCCAACGAGCAGGCCAAAGGCAAGGCCAAGATTGGCTCCACCCTCAAAGGCATCGGCCCGGCCTATACCGACAAGATTGCCCGTGGCGGTCTCCGCATAGGCGACATATTGGAGTCCGACTTCCGCGAGCGCTATGAACTCCTTAAGTTCCAGCACCTGCAGACTGCCCACACCCTCAAGTTCGACCTCGACGCTTTCCGCATCGACAATATGACCCTTGAGGAATATGAGCAAAAGTGGCTCGATTCACTTGAAATCCTCAAGCAATTCCACCTCATCAACAGCGAGTACTTCATCAACCAGTGCCTCAACGAGGACAAGAAGGTGCTGGCCGAAGGTGCCCAGGGCTCCATGCTCGACATCGATTTTGGCTCCTATCCCTTCGTCACCTCTTCCAACACCGTCACTGCCGGTGTCTGCTCCGGCCTTGGTGTCGCCCCTTCGCGCATCGGTCGTGTCATGGGCATCATCAAAGCCTACTGCACCCGCGTGGGTGCCGGTCCTTTCCCCACCGAGCTGTTTGACGAGACGGGCCGTCTCCTCTGCGAGCTGGGCCACGAGTACGGCGCCACCACTGGCCGCTCCCGTCGTTGCGGCTGGATAGACATACCCGCCCTCCGCTATGCCTGCATGCTTGACGGTGTCACCGAATTTTTCGTCACCAAGTCCGACGTCATGAACGACTTCGACGAAATCAAGATGTGCACAGCCTACGAAATAGACGGTAAGATAACCGACCAGCTCCCCTTCGAATTCAACACCGTTGAAATCAAGCCTCAGTACGTCTCCTTCAAGGGTTGGAAACAGAGTCTGGCAGGCATCACCAAATACGAAGAGCTCCCTCGCAACCTGCGCGACTACATTTCCGCCATCGAGCAGGTTACCGGCGTCAGCGTCCGTGCCGTCTCCATCAGCCCCGACCGCAAAGACGTCATCTTTAAAAAATAAAAAAATCGCCCCGTACACACAATATTTTAACAATATCCTCGTTTTAAAGGGCAATTAATAATAATAGACGATGAAAAGAATCATTCTTCTTCTCCTTCTTGCTCTGCCGCTTCTCACCCTTGCGCAGACTAAGATTAAGGAAACCCAGGTGCCCAAATCAGTCCTGATTTCCCTGGATAAGAAATATGAGTCCTACAAGGTCAAAACTTGGTACAAGTCCCCCGGACAGTACATTGCCGAGTTCTCCACCGACGGACAGAATGGCCGTGCCTACTTTACCCACAACGGCGACTGGCAGTACACCACCTACCCCACCAAGCAGGCCGACTGCCCCACCGCTATGAACAGTTATTTTCTCGACAATTATCCTGGCTACCGTATTCGCTCCATCGAGTATGTCGAACAGATGGACGGCGACGTCTACTACCGCATGATGATTGTCAAGACCGGTGTCGGCTATAGCGACAACGAGCTCATCTTCGACCCCCGTGGCCGTTTGCAGAAGAGCAACGCTCCCGACCCCGATGCCGTTAAACGCGAGTACTACACCCTCAACAATCCCGATGCTGGCGATGAGGGGCAGGACGAGCGTCTGCGTAACCTCAAGAGCAATAAAGGCGGCAAACGTCCCGCCCCTGTTGAGGACACTCCCGAGGTGATCGGTGTTGACACCACCGCTGCCATGATGGCCCATTTCAACAAGATTTGTCCCCCCTCCAAGCTCACCACTATCCCCGAGTGGGTCAACCGTGTGGGTGGGCGCGTTGTAGCCTATTATTACAACCGTCAGGGTGTCGAGATGGAGGAAGTCTACGATGTGGCCACCGAGGCACACATGATGTCGGGCAAAGTGCTGGACAAAAAGCACTACACCGCCGCCATCGTCAAATATCTCGACCAAAAATTCAAGGGCGAGCAATACAAGATTGAGCGCATGATTGTCTACACCTATGACTCTAAATGGCGCGTAGACGGCAAGAAACCCAAACCCTACACCTATGTCGTCATCAGCCAGAAGGTCAAGGGTCTGGGCAACAAGCTCAAATATACCCGCATGGAGTTTGATGCCTCCGGCAACTTCACCAATCTTTTGGCTCAGCCCATCGACAAAAACGACATACAGTAACGCTGCCCCACTGGCGTTACTAACCTGCGGATATGGCGTAATTGGTAGCCGCGTTAGACTTAGGATCTAATGGTGCAAGCCGTGGGGGTTCGAGTCCCCCTATCCGCACAAATTCGAAGAGGGTAGGTAGGTTATAGAGGGGGCAATTATAACAGGGGTTACGACCGTTCTGTCAATTGATTAACGAAAAACGAGAATATTTTTCTGTGATGAAACATTATTGTTTCTTACATAGGGTGTGGCAATAACCTTGTTGGATGCATCCTAATCTAATACGTTTTGACCGATTCAAAAACTCCTTTTTTGATGATTTGAGACAATAATCTTCGTTTTGTTTCGTTATACTTACAAAAATGTTTAAAATGAAAAAAACGATATTGTTTGTTGCTCTTCTTACAAGTCTATCTGTTCAAGCTCAAAACAGCACGACTTGGAATATTAGTGTAGGCGGTTCATTCCCTATTGGAAATTTTACTTCTTTTTCATACGACCCCAATACGTTAGTTACTAATTGTGGTCTTATGGATATAGATGCCAATGGTGGTGGTGCGTCGGCAGGTTTTAATCTCGGATTTGAAGCACTATTACCGATGCAGAATGACAACCTGTCTTTCTGTCTTTCGGCAGACCTTAATTATAACGGATTCAATAGCGATGGTAAAAGATTTTTAAATCTTATCGCCTCGTATCTTGATAACACTTTTAGAAATCAGCTTCAAAGTAACGGGGGAACTTCCGTTTATTCTAGTTGCGTAGTGAATGGAACTCCATCATATATAAACATTCCATTGTTGGTGGGAATGAGGTATACTATGCCTATGAAAAATAGTATGGACTTCTTTGCAGAAGGTGGTATTGGTATGAATTTGAGATTTGTCACACCGATAAAATTTACTGAACGAATGAATTGTCTTTATGGTGGATACTATGAAGAAATGACTATTGATGAACGATTTAAGTTTGCAATGAAAGGCACATTAGCATTCAGATTGGGTTTAGGTGTTAAATTTGCAGAAAAGCTATCATTGGGGGCATATTACTATTACTTAGGTGCAGGGGATGTATCTGCTACTATTATTGCTAAAGAACCAAATAATAGTTCAATTCAACCATCAGAACAAAGCGCACAGTACGGGACCATAAATCCAATGATGGCTATTGTGAAGTTATGTTATTATCTGTAAAGCCTATAATTCACTCTCACGTCTATCAAATCAAACATCATCCGAATTCGTTATACCAATGAACAAAATCGACTAACTTATAATAATCGTTGCGAAATGTTCGATAATCTGTCAAGCATCCGCACAACTTCAAGGCAGGAGTAACCCTCCTGCCTTTTTTAGTTTCCGTAATTGTTCGTTTGGCCCTTTTCGCTTGCTGGGCTAATAGTTAATCAATTGAAAATCCGTTTTCTCAACGGACCCTCTCTGAGGACTGTCGGTTTGTTCGTCTCATTGGGGAGCAGTTGTTTTCTCGCCTCGGCATAGAACATATGATGCGTGATTTGCCCACAGTACCCGGCTCAGCGAGGACGTTTGATTGCGCTCTCCTTTTGCGTTGGCATGTAGGCTACATATTTTTTTTTGGTTTGTAAGTAATAAATTAGCCTAGTTGACGTTATGAAAGAAACTGTTAATTCAAAAATACCATGAAAAAAATTGTTATCGTTTCATTATGTTTTACGCTCTTTTGCGTTCCCGTTCAAGCCCAGCTTGGGAGTCTCTTGCAGAAAGCTGCCAAGAAAACCACCGAGAAAGTTACCGAGAAACTAACCGACCAGGCTGCTGAGGCCGCCTCTAAAGCCTTAGAGGAGAAATTGAATCAGAACCAGCCGCAGAAACCAACCGACAACCGTCGGCCGACTGCCACTACCGCCGAACCACTCACCTATGCCAGACTGATGAGTCAGATGCCGGAATTGCCCACAGTGCAGCAGTTGGTCAACCATAAGGAATATGAGTTGAACGGCCAAACACTGAGACTGTTGACCAGCCCGGTTACCAAGTTTAGCACACAGGTGACAAGTTTATCCATGAAGGTTTGGTCTGTCCCAATGGAGGGTGTCGACTCAGCCCAAGTGGTTGGGAATGCCTATTCGTTGGCCCAAAAGTATACGGGCTTGACCCAAGAACAGTTAGACCACCTGTCCACTTTGTCCGAGGAAGAACAGGAGGCTTACTTGGCAGCCCACTACCAGCAGGGCCAGGCCGAGTCGGCTCTGATGGAGCAGGCAGCCGAGGCTGGCGAGTATCTTGAACCATTGCAGCCCCTGATTGACAAGTGGGAGGCCGCAGGACAGAAAGCCGACCAGTACCTGTCTGAGGCCGATGCCCAATGTAAAGAGATTTACAAGAAGTACGGCCCTCAAAAGGCTAGTGCCAACGAGAAGGAACTGATTGGGCTGACACTCAAGTATTATCGGGAGATTGTGCCCATCCAACGTGCGGCAGTCGAGAAAGCCATGAAGGTCCGCCTAGAAGAGCAGCTGCCCATAGCCGAAGAGATTGAAAAGGAGATGGTTGCCATCCGTGTAGCCCACCCCAATATGATTTCCTCCCTCTTGCGCTACCCACAACTCACCGCCACCTCGTTTTTCTCCGACATCACCCGACTAACGGAGGTGCCAGAATTCTAACAACACACTCCGTAGTCAATAGAATAGAGAAAAATGAAGCTCCCAGCCATCAGATCAGGCAGGGAGTTTCTTTTTGGCAAGACGAAACATATTGGATTTGACTTGATTCGAAAGCTTAACCTCATATATCATAGCCGCATCGTCTTAAATGTGTGGTCAAATCTCCATCAGGTACAAGACCTGTGTATTCCCCTTGCCGGATTTCCTCACGAGCTTCATCTACCCGAGCGAAGAATTCCTCCTTGGTCATCAGCGACGTGTCAGACTCCTTTTCCTTGGCCAGTAATAGGCAGTGAGCCGACTCATCAATGCTTCGTCGTCGGCTATGTGGCCGTGTTATGCAATGGTTGCCTCAGCATTGCATTAAGTTGTACCGCTGTCATATTGTCAAAAATTATTACTACCTGTAACAACTCGTTAACGGCATTCGTGGGGTTCTGTTGTGTTCGAATGGAAGAAAAAAAGATGTGTTATTCTCATAAAAGATCCGCCAAGCACCTATAGGGCGATTCGGTTAGAGGTCCAACAGCTGCCATAAAAGGATGAACAAGAAACTACCAGCCGAAGAGGCTGGTAGTTCTCATTGGATAATAGGTCTCGAAAAACTGGTATCAGGAATTATCTGCGGATTGAATATTTACAAATGCTCCCCAACTAAAAGTTCTCAATCGGCATCTTGGACGGTTGACAATGCAAATATACAATCTTTTTTTTGATTGTACACTTTTCTATTCGAGGCTGAGGAATAGTAGGCAGTAGTATAATGGGCTACGGTACGCTGGAGTGCGACCGCAACGGCCAACAATCAGTTAGCTTCTATTGGTTCGGCAGTCCGTTGATGCGTGCCTATTTCGTTTTTTTTTGCCGATTGAACTTTAAAGGTAATATTGTCCTTTCTTGCCGGTGGCTTTGCCGTAGTGGATGGCGTGCTGGGGACAGTGGTGGTAGCAGGACAGGCAGGTGGTGCAGTGGCCCTGCCACTGGGGACGGCCGTCCACCATGCGGATGTTGTTCAGGGGGCAGCTCTTGGCGCAGATGCCGCATGACACGCAGGCATCGGTGGCGTGGAAAGGCTTGTCTTTCACCAGCAGACGGTAGAAGAGGGGCTGTATGATGTCGGACTTCAGGCCCGCCATACCGGTGACTATCATCTGCGACACTCGCTCGCGTCGCCGAAGTATCTCTTTTATTTGCGGAATGCGTTCTTTGGCCCGCGTGAGTTTTTCCTGAGCCAGCGTGTTGGGGTCTACGTCCATGCCGGGCAGGCAGACGTAGGTGTTGGGCATCTGTATGGCCAAGGCGGTGTCAAGGTTTAGGCCGATGGAGCGTAGGTCTTGACGGAAGTATTGTTCTGTTTTGCCGCAGTCGTCGCCGCAGGTGGCTACCATGAAGGTATATGCGGGGCGACTTTGGAGCTTCAGTTTGCGCACAAAGTCCGAAACCAGCCGGGGCGCCCGCCACGAGTAGACAGGAAAGACGAAGCCCAGCCGCTCATTTGCTTGGAGGGTGTATTCGTAACCGTGGTCCCGCTCCACTTCGGGGATAAAGAAAAGTTGCTCGCCCTCGTCGGCAAGCTGCTCCGCCACGTGGCGGCTATTGCCCAATCCTGAAAAATAGAATATCATTGTCGTTACTGCTTTATAGTTCTGTGTTTTGAATTATGAATGGCTGCCGCCATAACTTCTAATCCTATCAACTTAGGTGCAAAAGTACGCTTTTTTTGCGACATGGTAAATGTTTTTTTGCTAATTGAAGAAAAAGTAGTACCTTTGCATCCGATTTGGCGAGAGGTTTCGCCCGATAGTGTACTTGATAACCACTTAAAAAACAAGATTTATGACACAAAACAACATCGCTCGGGAACAGCGTGCAAAGTTCTCACCCACCTTCCTTTTCATGGCTGTGCTCTTCTGCACCTGCTTGATTATTTCCAACCTTATTGCCTCCAAGGTCTTCGTGTTGCTGGGCATCACGCTGCCGGCCGCCGTCATCGTTTTCCCCATCTCCTACATCCTCAACGACTGCCTCAGCGAGGTCTATGGCTACCGCCGTGCCCGGCTGGTCATCTGGATGGGTTTCCTGATGAATTTCTTTGTGGTGCTGGTCACCCAGTTGGCCATACTGCTACCTGGGGCTGTCTTTTGGACTGGCGACGAGGCGTTCCGCACCATCTTTGGGGCCACCCCGCGAGCCACCATTGCCTCCCTGCTGGCTTTCCTGGCCGGTTCCACCCTCAACGCATGGGTCATGAGCCGCATGAAGGTGTCGCAAAAGGGCAAGAACTTCTGGCTGCGTGCTATCGTCTCCTCTCTGGTGGGCGAATGTGCCGACTCACTCATCTTCATCCCCATCATGTTTTGGGCTATGGGGGCCAAGGCAGTCATCACCATGATGGTTTGCCAGGTCTCGGCCAAGGTGCTGTATGAAATCATCATCCTCCCCGTCACCAAGATGGTGGTCACCCGAGTCAAACGCCATGAGGGCATGGACATCTACGATACAAATATTTCATACAACCCATTTAAAATACGCGACATATGAGCAACCGACAGACCGAAGGCCTGCAACAACTGGGCCACGCAGCCCCCTATCCCGACAACTATACTCCCGAAGTGCTGGAGACCTTTGAGAACCAGCATCCCGACCACGACTACTGGGTTCGTTTCAACTGCCCCGAGTTCACCACCCTGTGCCCCATCACCGGCCAGCCCGACTTTGCCGAACTGCGTATCAGCTATATCCCCGACCGCCGCATGGTGGAGAGCAAGAGCCTGAAGTTATACCTGCACAGTTTCCGCAACCACGGCGACTTC
>DFDY01000004.1:0-8745 GCA_002368955.1 Bacteroidales bacterium UBA3816 | reverse complement strand
CTGCGTGAACACCATCATGAAGGACTTGATTAAGTTGATGGACCCCAAATATATCGAGGTTACCGGCCTGTTCGTTCCTCGCGGGGGCATCAGCATCTACCCCTACGCCAACTATGGCCGCAAAGGCACCAAGTACGAGCAGCTGGCCATGCAGCGATTTGCCACCCACGAGTGATAAGTCCAACACAACCTTATCTTAGCCGCTGCACCTCAAAGGCCGCTAGGTAAAAAAAGGTTACCCCCAAAATCTAGAAGGATCCTCTTCCTTTGAAAACCGCTACGCCCCCAACTCATTGGCGGGGGCGTTGCGAGTCTGTTTTGTTTTTACTTCAGGTGAAGTATTTGGTTGTGGCGCTCTAGGTTTTTCGGGTGGTTGATGCTCACGTGCACCCATTGGTAGCCGTACTCGTCGATAATCTGGCGGCAATGGATTTTTCCCTCGGATGCCATTTTTGTTATCAGGTCAAATAGCTTCTTGTTGTCCGAGGCATAATTGGTGAGCGTGTGAATGTCGGCGGCGGCACCGTAGCGGTGGTCCGAGTTGGCGGCCCCCCTCACGGCCTGGTTCAGCCGGTAGGAGCGGTAGCCACTACTCACAATGAGCGGTTTGCCCCATTCGGTCCTTATGGGCTGCAAAACCTCCTTGGCCAGGCGGGTCAGGTTGTCCAGGGCTTGCTGGTTGGGCGTGTTGTCGATGCCCCTATTTTTAGCCGTGTTGCTATGGATGAGTTCTTCAAGAGTGAAGTTGCTTGTCAGTTTCATTTTGTTTTCCTTTAATGATTCTACAAAAGTTCGCGATTTCCGCCCAATGGAGAGTGGCAGCGGCGAACCTGAATAACAATCTTTGTCTTCTTGCCCCCTTCGGAGATAGGCGGGCGGCAGAGTCCTATTTAAGGTGGAACGCTTGGTTGTTGATGAACTCCTTCTCGGGATGGTTCACGCTCACGTGCACCCATTGGTAGTTCTTTTCGTCGATAATCTGGCGGCACTGAATCTTGCCCTCTTTGGCCATCTTTACAATCAACTCGAACAGCTTCTTGTTGTTTTCCATCGTGTTAGAGAGGGTGCGAATGTCTGCCGCGGCCCCATAGATGTGGTCAGACTTGGCTGCACCGCCAATTCTGGTGTTCAGTGTCTGGCACCTGAACCCGCTGTTCACCGCTATGGGGGCGCCCCAAGCATCCCTAATGGGCTGTAGCACGGTGTAGGCCAGCTTCACCAGGTTCACCTGAGCATTCTCGTTAGGAATGTTCTCAATGCCGCATCGGGCTGCTGTGTCGCTCACCAGCAGTTCCTCAAAAGTGAAGTTTTTTGTTAGTCTCATTTCTTCTTTTTTTTGGTTTTACATTCATTGATTAGTATCTAGAAAGCATTAAATGCCTTTGGGCACAAAACTTTTTTGATTTTCTTAGGACCGAGGGCCTCTTCATTTCCGCTTTATGTGTTGTATTACAAAATGTTTGCTCGATTATTACCTCCCTACGATTCATTGCAAATAAAAGAATAAAATCTGACATTTGCAAATTATTATTAAAATTTAGACATCGCCCAGGCCTTTCCATTAGGATGCCATTCCGTGGAAGCCGCCCTGTGTCCAATGTTTAGAATTCAGAAATTTGCATCGGGCACTCTTGGAAAACTTTTTATTCGCTGAAAAAGTTGTATCTTTGCAGCACGAAAAAATAGATTTTATGAGAAAGATAACCCTACTTATGGCTGCGGCAATGCTATGCCTGCCCCTCTTTTCGCAAGAGGCCGGTCAGCCGCAAAACAAAGAAGATGAAGGCTACAAGTTCACCGTCATCAAAGAGCTCCCCGTCACTCCTGTCAAAAACCAGGCCAAGGCCGGCACCTGCTGGGACTATGCCGGCACCGCTTTCTTGGAGGCCGAACTGCTACGCATGGGCAAGGGCGAGTATGACTTCAGCGAGATGTACACCGCCTATGTTGACTATCAAGACCGCGCCCTGGCCGCCATCCGCACCCATGGCGACATCTCTTTCTCTCAGGGCGGTTGCTTTGGCGATGTGCTCCACTGCATGGAGAGGTACGGACTGGTGCCCGAAGAGCTGATGCGCCCCGGCGTGATGTACCGCGACAGCCTCTCCAACCACAGCGAGCTTAGTGCCATGACCAACCCCTTGGTCAAGGCCGCCGCCGGCAGCGGCAGCCTTCAGAGCGACAGCAACTACCAGTTGCTCTCACTCAAGGCCATCAAAGCCGTGCATGATGTCTATCTGGGCGTACCTCCCGAACGTTTCACCTATAAGGGCGAGACCTACACCCCCCAGTCTTTCTACCAGTCCACTGGCCTCAAAGCGAGCGACTATGTGCAGATTACCGCTTTCCTGCACTATCCGCTCTATAGCACCTTTGCTGTGGAAAGCCCCGACAACTGGCGTCACGACCTGTCGTATAATGTGTCTCTCGACGAGCTGTTGGCAATCACCGACCACGCCATTGCCCAGGGCTTCCCCGTGGGTTGGGACAGCGATGTCAGCGAGCCCGGCTTCCGGACCAACTCCCGCAAAGGTTTCTGTGTGCTGCCCGCCACCGACACCAAGGGGGCCAATTTGCAGGGCAGCGATATGGCCCACTGGACCGGCATGAGCGCCAAGGACATCCAGGAAGAGTCTGCCAAGCACCCCACCCCCCAACGATGGGTCACCCCTGAGGAACGTCAGCTGGGTTGGGACAACCACGAGACCAACGACGACCACCTTATGCTGATTTACGGCACCGCCAAGGACCAGCTGGGCAATGAGTACTATATGGTCAAAAACAGCTGGGGCACCTATGGCGAGTACAAAGGCATGTTCTTTGCCAGCAAGGCCTATTTCCGCTATAAGACCATCACCATCCTCATCCACAAAGACGCCCTCTCCAAGGACATGAAAAAGAAACTCGGCATCAAGTAACAAACACCATACGCTAAATTCATATTATGCTCACAATAGGTACTCCTGCCCCCGCTTTTGAGGGCCTTGACGAAAACGGCAATACGGTCCGACTCACTGATTTCACGGGCCAGAAACTGGTGCTCTATTTCTATCCCAAGGACAGCACCCCCGGCTGCACCTCCGAAGCCTGCAACCTGCGCGACAACTACGAGCGTTTCCTAGCCCTCGGCTATCAGGTGCTGGGTGTCAGCAAAGACTCTGCCGAATCGCACCAACGCTTCATCGCCAAGTACGACTTGCCCTTCCACCTCATCTCCGACCCCGACTGCACCATCCTCAAAGCCTATGAGGCCTGGGGCGTGAAGAAGATGTACGGCCGCGAAACCATGGGCACCCTCCGCACCACCTACGTCATCGACGAGCAAGGCATCATAGTGGATGCCATCGGCAAGGTGAATACCAAGGCCCATGCAGCCCAAATTATCAAGTGATAGGGTCTGATAATAACATCATATAGTCATGTCACCTGTTTGGATAAGTGCCGTCGGCCTCAGTCTGGCTACGATTTTGGGAACCTTGATAGGATTCTTTATCAAGGAGCTTCCCCACAAATGGAACGATGCCGTGTTGGGGTTCTGTGCCGGCATCATGCTGGCGGCGGCCACCCTGGGACTCATCGTCCCCGCTGTGCAGGAAGCTGGACCCTCTCATTGGTGGCTGCCTGCCATCGGTGTGGCTGTAGGTGCTCTCTTCCTTAATCTCCTCGACCTCCTCACCCCTCACCTGCACAAAATCACAGGTCTCGACATGGAGGAGCATCGCAACAACAAATCCTCCGTCAACCGCATCCTGCTCTTCGTCATGGCTGTGGCCATCCACAAACTGCCCGAGGGCATGGCCACCGGAGTCGGCTTCAATGCCGAAGAGCTTAGCGGAGCATGGGCAGTCACCCTTGGCATCGCCCTGCAGAACATCCCCGAAGGTATGGTGGTAGTCACCCCGCTTCTCTTGGTAGGGGTCAAGAAGATGCGTGCCTTCCTCATCTCGTTGGCCATCGCCATGCTAGAAGTCGTCGGTGTATGGATTGGCTACGGCCTTGGAGCCATCTCCCAGTATCTGCTGCCCGTGATGCTGGCTTTTGCTGGCGGGGCAATGCTCTATGTGGTCAGCGATGAGATGATCCCCGAAACCCACGCCCACGGCTATCAGAAACTGGCCACCTATGCCCTTCTCCTCGGCTTCATGGTGATGACTTTCCTAGTAGGTTAATGCACAGCATATAGTGTACAATGTACGGTGAAGGCCACTGCCCTCATTGTACATTGTTCATTGTACATAGTACGTTATCAAACATCTTTCTGTAGTAGGCTGCCTTCTCGGTCAATGGCATAGGGAAGGCGCGGGAGGAGGAGGGCATGCGCCACAGCCGCATGGGCCGGTCACCCAGTGTGAAGGAGTTATACTCGCCCATCTTGGGCTGGGCCACGCCATAGTCCTCGGTGAGAACCGAAAAACTTTTCTGTCCGGTGCAGACAAGGTCGTGGCAGAGCGGCAGCTGAGAGAGCAAGGCCTCAATGTCGGTCTTCTCTACTATCTCTAGGTCTTTGTCCGAGGCGTTGCCTGAGAGGCGGCGCACGGCGGTGGCCGTGTCGTAGATGGCGATGCCTTTTTCGGTGAGCAGCCGCACGATTTCTTCCTTATGGAAGGTTTTGTTATCCACGTCCACCAGCCTGTTGTGGTCGCCGAAGAACACCTCGCCGAAAATCTCCCACATCATGTTGGTGCGGTTGGGGTAGAAAAAGTCCATGCACCACCGCTTTCGTGGCGGTGGGAAGCTGCCGAGCATCAGCAGCCGAGCGCTGGGCGGCAGAAAGGGTTTCAGCGGGTGCCGCTCGATAGGGATGGCGTTCATATCAGACATATTCCATTTAACGGATTATCTTCCGTTTTATTGTCTTTCTTCTGCTCAGTGTTGCACTTGTAGCTGGAATTTAAGGTTTTTGTCCGAATGGCATTGGCAATCCGGAAAAGAGAATTCGTCGCCGGAGTTGCTCCTCAGCGGCAGTTGTTAGTTGATGAATGGATTTGTCGGTCTAGTGTGTTATCGGCAGGGACTTTTGCTGCCTGATTGCACGGGTCTATTCGTAGCGACTTGCCACGTAGCTGATTTCAGACAGGTCGAGGTCGATGTCGCCGTCTTCGTTGTTGGTGAAGAAGGCGTTGAGGGGATAGGTGTCGTAGTCTTTGGTGAATCCGGCCGGTTCGGCAATGTTCACTTCGTGGGTTTTCTTGTGGATTCCCAGCACGCAGTCGAGATAGATTTCGGGTGCATCGAACACGTCGCAGAGTTCGTTGGCAATGATGTCTTCTAAACTTTGTTCCATGATATTTAGGTCTTTGTGTTTGTGTTGTATGTGTTTTCTGAATGCAAAAGTACGAAAAAAAATAGATATAGTTGTTTTTCAATGAAAAAAAGTGGGACATCTTGTGTGAGAAGATATTCAGAACTCATCAATTCAAATTTTAAGCAGAATTGTCTTTATGTCGGATAAAATTTGTATTTTTGCAAAATCATTTCATAGACTGTATCACTGCATGACTGACCATATACATAGCAGGCGTTTCCACACATCTAGGGCTTTGCCTAGGTGGGGTTGGGTGTTGGTCCTGCTGGCACTGATGCTTGGGAATGAGGCTAGGGCAGAGGAGTGCGCGGTGACCTATGGTGCGCCTGTGCAGAGCTCTCTGTGCGAAAGCAGCAGCGAAGTGCCGCAGTGGCAGGATGTGGGGCTGGAGGATTTGCTAGTGGTGAACAGCCAGCCCTCTGTGCCGACAGCGAGCAATGTGCAATGTACGGTGTACAATGTGCAATGGGGCGGCAACGGCAACTATGCTTCGTTTGCCATGCACTATTCAAGGAGGATGGTGCTTTCGCGAAGCGTGCCGGGGTGCTTCATCTATTTTTTGCTGAGTCTCAGACTCTGATTTTTTCTGTTTCGATAGTAGGATTATTTTATTTGCTGCAAACGGTCTTTTGTCCGGTAGTTGCAGCGATGTGGTATTTTTAAACAGAAAAAACATGCAAAGTATAAACGAAATGATATACAGCCGACCTGAGATACGCCGCAGTATTAAACCGCTCTGGTCGGCATGGGCACTGGTGTTGATATGTGCCATCTTTGCGGCGGTTTATTTTGTTGCCGACGATCTGTCGGATTCGATGAGGAGTACGTGCCTATATATGGGCATTTTCGGTTTGCTGACCTTGCTCTTCATCCTGACTTTCTACCTTTTTGGCGACAGCCGTTTCCCCTATAGCAAGGAGTTGCACTGCCGTTTGGAGCCCACGCGCGACTATTATGCCGAGACTTCGTTGGGCCAGCTGACAGAGGCTCTGAGCGCTGGCGATGAGGCCGCTTTGGCCCTAGTGAAGAAGACCATTATGCCCCAGCTGGTGCTGCTGCGATACAGCGACAGCATGGAGAGGGTCTTCTACTCTCAGTTGCTGCGACAGGAGGGAGAAACATTGGTGCCAGTCACCGACATTTTTGTAAGTAAAACTAAAAAGGATTAAAACAATGGAAAACATACAGAATATTGATGAATACATTAGTGGCCATATGGCTGACAAGGTGGTGCGTAAGGGTAAGTCGCCACTGATATGGATTTTGCTTACGGCCATAGGCGTGGCGGCTTTGGCTGCCAGTTTCACTCAAGGGCTGACCGACAGCGTGCAGATGTTGCTGCTCACGATAGGGGTTACGGCTGTGCTGGTAGGCGGTGTGCTTACGGTGCTGTGCCTCAGCAAGGCTTTATGGTTCTACCAGTATGTGCCGACCGGCAGCCGGATGAGGAAAAAACTCATTTACCTCTCGGCAGAGGACTATGCCAAAGGCTGCGAGGCCCTGACAGAGGGGAACTACAGCCGACTGGGCAACCTGCAGCCACAGGTGAGTTCGCTGCTGGTGCTTGAGGCTGCATGGAGCAGCGACGGAGCATTTGTCCTGCTGCAGGCTGGCCGTCACGACAGCGGAAGGCTGCTGCCCGAAACGGCTGTGGTCCGACTGGAGGGTGCCGACTCTTCGGCTGCCATGTCGTGGTTGAACAGATGATTCTCTATGGGGCGGCACGGCTCAGGCTGTGCCGCCTTGCTCAATAACAACAAATACTTATGCACATAGAACTTTTGCTTCTGATTTTTTCGGCGCTCTTCTTCGCCAGTATCCTTGCCGAGAAGGCAGGCAGTCGTTTTGGCATGCCGGCCTTGTTGTTGTTTCTGGCTGTGGGTATGTTTTTTGGAGACGACGGTCTGGGGGTCCATTTCGACAATATCGAAACGGCCCACATGATTGGCACCGTAGCCCTCTGCATCATCCTTTTCTCGGGTGGATTGGACACCAAGGTGGGCGACATCAAGCCTGTGTTGGGCCCGGGCATAACGCTGGCCACCCTTGGGGTGCTGATCACAGCCCTGGTCACCGGTGTGGTGCTCTACTTTGTGGGCGGCAGGCGGTTGGGGATAGACTTGATGCTGTGTCTGCTGTTGGCGGCTACGATGAGCAGTACCGACTCGGCATCGGTGTTTTCCATCCTGCGCGGAAGGGGGCTGAACCTGAAGCATAACCTGCGCCCAACACTGGAACTGGAGAGCGGGGCCAACGACCCGATGGCATACGTGCTGACTCTGACCTTTATCACGCTCAGCATGCAGGGCGGAAATCCCGACTGGGGTAGCGCGTTGCTGATGCTGGTGACACAACTGGTGGTAGGGGCTGTGTCGGGATGGCTGCTGGGCAAGGGGCTGGTGTGGTGTGTGAACCGCATCAATATGGACAATGCCGCCCTCTATCCTTTGCTGGTGATGGCGGGCAGTTTCTTTGTCTTCGCCGTCACCTATTATATTCGTGGCAATAGCTTCTTGGCTGTCTATATTGCCGGTTTGGTGGTGGGCAACAGCAAGTTTGTGCATAGGCGCTCCACCCGCAATTTCTTCGACGGTATCACATGGCTTTCGCAGCTGTCCATGTTCCTGACGCTGGGGTTGCTGGTGAATCCTTCTGAGCTGAAGGAGGTGCTGGTGCCGGGGCTGATAATCAGTTTTGTGATGATTTTTGTCAGCCGCCCGCTGTCGGTGTTTCTTTCCATGGCTCCCTTCCGCAGTTACACCTTCAAGGACCGCCTGTTTGTGTCGTGGGTGGGGCTGCGGGGTGCGGTGCCTATCATTTTTGCCATTCTGTGCCGAGCCTCGGGTGTGCCCCATAGCGAGGTGATGTTCAACATTGTGTTTCTCTGCACTCTGGTGAGTTTGGTGGTGCAGGGCACCTCGCTTCCGCTGGTGGCCCGGTGGTTAGGTGTTTCAGAGGCTCCAGAGCCTGAGCAGCAACGCCCGCAGGAGTTCGACATAGAGTTTCCGGAGGAAATTAAGTCCACCTCCAGCGAGATTGAAATCACCGACGAGATGTTGAAGCATGGGCACCGCCTGATGGACTTGTGCATGCCGGAGAAAACCCTGGCCATCATGGTGAAGCGGGACGAGAACTATTTCGTGCCCACGGGCAAGACGGTGCTTCACCGCGGCGACCGACTGATGGTGCTGACCGACAACAAAGAAGCCCTTGAGACCACTCTTAAGGCCCTGGGAGCTGTGCCTAAGGAGCAGCCCGAAGAGCCCCGGCGCAAGTGGTGGCATATCTTTATCGAAGACGAAGACTAGGCCACCACAATCCTCTCGTCGTCCTCCACACGCCTCCCAACTCCCAACTCTCAACTCTCAACTCTTAACTCTCAACTCTCAACTCTCAACTCTCCATTCTCAATTCTCAACTCTCAATTCTCAACTGCCCCG
>DFDY01000038.1 GCA_002368955.1 Bacteroidales bacterium UBA3816 | reverse complement strand
CCCAATATAGGGTTGCTCCCTCTGGTCGCGACCCTTTCCTTGTGTGGGGTTATTGAGATTCAGCCTTTTCGAGGCTGCTAAAAAATCAGTCTTTTATCAAACTAGAGCCTTTTATCAAACATAAATAAAGAATAATACAAGCATAATATAAATAAGAATCTAAATGTGAAACATAGAGGGTAGGAACACTGGACAAATGGAGCATTATTCTACCGTGGAAACTTCTTTTTTCAAAAAAAACTTGTATCTTTGCAATTTACAATATGCTGTTCAACTCGATTGAATTCATTATCTTTCTGCCAATAACGTTCCTCATCTATTGGCTCCTGCGGCGACAGTTGCGCTGGCAGAATGCCTTTGTTGTGGCGGCCTCCTACCTTTTCTATGGCTGGTGGGACTGGCGTTTCCTCCTCCTCATAGCCTTTACTTCGCTCTGCAGTTTCTTCTCCGGCTTGGTCATCGGCAACCCTAACCTCTCCCCCACCCGACGCCGCTGGGCCCTGTGGGGCAACATCCTCGTCAACCTGCTCATCCTCTGCCTTTTCAAGTACTACGACTTCTTTGCCCAGTCGTTTGCTGATGCCTTCCTCCACGGCCATGCCGACGGCCTTTTGCTGCACCTCGTCCTGCCGGTGGGCATCTCTTTCTACACCTTCCAGGCCCTCAGCTACAGCATCGACGTGCACCGTGGCAGCCTTGCCCCCTCGCGCAACCTGGTGGCCTTCCTGGCCTACGTCAGTTTCTTCCCCCAACTGGTGGCCGGCCCCATCGAGCGTGCCACCAGCCTGCTCCCCCAGTTCGAGCAGCCGCGCCGTTTCTCCTATCCCCTGGCTGCCGACGGCCTGCGCCAGATGCTCTGGGGGTTCTTCAAGAAAATGGTCGTCGCCGACAGCTGCGCCCTCTATGTCGACCAAATCTTTGCCCATCCCGACTGGTTCAACGGGGCCACCCTGCTGCTAGCTGCCGTCCTCTTCACCCTGCAAATCTATGGCGACTTCTCCGGCTACAGCGACATTGCCATTGGCTGTGCCAAGCTCTTCGGCATCCGGCTGCGCCGCAACTTCAACGTGCCCTATTTCAGCCGCGACATAGCCGAGTTCTGGCGCCGTTGGCATATCTCGCTGACCACCTGGTTCCGCGACTATATATACATACCCATGGGCGGCAGCCGTGTTCCCAAGGGGCGGGTGGTGCTCAACACCTTTGTCATCTTCCTCGTCAGCGGTCTCTGGCATGGAGCCAACTGGACCTTCGTGGCTTGGGGAGCCTACCATGCCCTACTTTTCCTTCCGCTCATCCTGCTGGGGCGCAACCGCCGCCACACCGATGTCGTGGCCACCGGCCGCCCCCTCCCCACCCTGCTGGAACTGGGCCAGATGCTGCTCACCTTCTTCCTTGTCGTGATGGGCTGGGTGCTCTTCCGTGCCGACAGCATCCAGCAAGCCTCCCATTACTACAGCCTCATGTTCGGCCATCTCTTCGACGGGGCGCCCACCACCACCGGCCCCCTCGATGCCTGGGTCATCGCAGTGGCCGTGTTCATCCTTGTCGTTGTCGAGTGGCGCAACCGTGCCCAAGAACATGAGTTCTACCTCCGACCCCGCAGCCGCTGGCTCCGCTGGGGCTTTTACGTCGTCCTGATATTCATGATTGGGGCCTACATGGTCACCAACGAGATGCCCTTCATCTATTTCCAATTCTAGCCGCCCATGAGAAAACTATTCCGCCGCCTGCTGCTCTTCCTTCCCGTTGCCCTCATGGGCTACGTGCTGCTTCTCTGCCTCCTGGGCGACCTCGGCTGGGTGCGCACCGCCGTCACCCGCATGGGCGAAGAGGGCCACCTCAACAGCCGTGTCAAAGACATCCGCAACTACCACAACGTGGACATCCTCTTCCTGGGCTCCTCCCACTGCTACCGCACCTTCGACACCCGCTTCTATGCCGCCCATGGCTTCACCAGTTTCAACCTGGGCTCCTCCAACCAAACGCCCGTCCAGACCTACGTCCTCCTCAGTCGCTATCTCGACAGCCTCAATCCCAAGCAAGTCATCTTTGAGGTGCACCCCGACATCATGCGCAACGACGGCGTGGAGAGTGCCGTCAACCTGCTCTGCAACACCCCCCTCACCCTCCAGTCCACCCGCATGGCTTTCTCCCTCTGCAACATGAAGGTGTTCAACACCTGGCTATACTCGCTCTATAGCCAAAAGGTCTGCCACCGACTGGAGCGTTTCCACGAAGACACCGTCATCCGTGCCTACCGCTACATACCGGGCGGCTACTGCGAGGTGGACACCAACGAATTTGTCCGCAAACGCTATCCCAAGACCACCCTCACCATCGCCCCCCGCCAGCTCCGTGCACTACAGCAGTGCATCCAGCTCTTCCGCGACCGCGACATTCCCTACACCTTGGTCGAAATACAGGATGCCTACCAGTTGCGCAGCACCTTCACCAACCACCCCTGGTTCGAGCAGCAGATGAGCGCCCTCGGTCCCTACCACTATGAGATACTCCCCCTCGTCGACACCATCCACTTTTTCAACAGCAACCACCTAGACAAGCCCGGCATCGAGCTCTACAACCAGCACCTCCTCACCAGCCTCCTCTCCGACACCGTTCACTCAGTCCAACCAACCCCAAAACAGCAAAAACCATGAAACTACTCGGCCTCATGTCCGGCACCTCGCTTGACGGACTCGACATCGCCTACTGCGACATCAGCGGCAACCATTTCAACCTCCTAGCCGCCGAAACCTATCCTTACGACGACCAGTGGGTCGGGTGGCTCTCCACCCTCGAACATGCCTCGGCCTACCAATATGCCCTAGTCAATGTCGAGCTGGGCCACTACTTCGGCCGGCTGGTCAACCGTTTCCGTCACGACCACCCCGGCCCGGTCGATGCCGTGGCCTCCCACGGCCACACCATCTTCCACCAGCCCGCCCTCGGCCTCACCACCCAGATAGGCGACGGCGACGCCATCGCAGCCGAAACCGGCCTGCCGGTGGTCTCGGGCTTCCGCAACCTCGATGTGGCCCTCGGTGGGCAGGGCGCCCCGCTGGTGCCCATCGGCGACCGTCTCCTTTTCGGCCAGTACGACGCCTGCCTCAACCTCGGCGGCATTGCCAACATCTCCTATGAGGTCAGCGACCCCAACACCTCTGCCCGTGCCAAAAGCGACCACATTCCCCTTCCCCCCTTCCGCGAGGCCTACGACATCTGTCCCTGCAACATGGCCCTCAACCACCTGGCCCGCCTGACCGGCAAGGCCTACGACACCGACGGCCTCCTGGCCCGCAAAGGCAGCATAAACAACGACATCCTCGGCCAGATGGACTCCCTTGACTACTACCGCCAGCCCCTGCCCAAGACCCTGGGCAAAGAGTGGTTCGTGGCCAACTTCCTGTCCCTGCTCTATGCCGACGGGGTGGAAGTGAACGACCTCCTCTGCACCACCGTCGAGCACATAGCCCGCCAAGTGTCCAACGCCATCAAAGGGCGCGGCCTGAACACCATGCTCGTCACCGGTGGCGGGGCCAAAAACAAATACCTCGTCGCCCGCTTACAGGCCCAAATTCCCGGCTGCAAAATCACCGTCCCGGCCGACAGCATCATCGACTACAAAGAAGCCATCATCTTTGCCCTTCTGGGCTACCTGCGCCTCAACCGCCGCACCAACTGCCTGCGCAGTGTCACCGGCGCCCGTCTCGACTCCTGCGGCGGCACCCTCTCCGGCCTGCCCATGCTCAATGAATAGTTCCCTAGGCCACCGTGCTTAAAAAGAAATGTCTGCTAGCGGAAGTGGGGTATCTTCACCGCCCCGGTCTTTCCGTTGCTCAGCCTGTACCTTGCCATGTACACGCCCGTGTTTCTCGACGTTAAATCAACTATCACCATTGAGTTGTTCATCTTGGACAGAGGATAGCAGTTGTCCAACCTTCGCCCGCCAATATCATACACTTCAAGCGACTGAAACGTATAGTGATTGTCACAACGCAAAAAAGCGTAATTGCCCCCATTTGTCACCCATACATCGGGCTTTGCGTGCCCGATAGTATTTTCATCAAAGGGAAAGCTCTCATCCAAACTGCGCTGTCCCATAAAGATGGGTCGGTTGGGAACCGTGCACATTGCCGTTGCGTAAATATGTGCAAAAGACGTATCCTTAAACACATAAAAATAGGCCGATATCCAACCATAATAGACATCATCACCCTTCCACATCCGTACTGGCAAATATCCATCCGCTATACATGGCGTATCGGGGCCAGTCAATGCTGTTTGGGTACCCCTCGCCCAAGTAATAATCAAATGGTGGTATGGTTTTGCCCGATCAGCGCTATCAGGACAAAAACCATACTCTCTAAAATAGTAGTGTCCACCAGCAATTGCGAAAATATCCACATCTGTTCTTGAGGGAACGTTAGTGAGATAAAGATAATACTGATAAAATTTATACCAGTACTCCCTTTTATGGAGCAGCTCGGGTATTTCATCACCATCTATATCTAATTCAACTGTATAATCATCATAATTATAAGGATAATTAAGATCCTCTATGTATGGGTAGTAGTCTTTCACATATATACCACCGTTCTGCTGCGCAAAGGCTACTCCCACAGAAAGCACCAGCAACGATAATACAACTATTCTCTTTGACATATCTATTATGGTATTTGTTATCCAACTCAATATCGAAAGTGTGTTTTGTATATAATATTGAAAAAGGAAACATCCCTTCCCGACACGCTACTTCTCAAATTAGGCTCTAGTTTGATAAAA
>DFDY01000202.1:375-4703 GCA_002368955.1 Bacteroidales bacterium UBA3816 | reverse complement strand
GTGAAACATCAAGGCTCGTCAATCCGCGGCAATTAGAAAACATGCCAGACATATTTGTCACACTTGATGTATTGAAATGTGAAACATCAAGGTTCGTCAAACTACTACAGCCACCAAACAAGCTAGACATATTTGTCACATTTGAAGTGTTGAAACCCTCACCGAAATCTATAGATGTGAGGTGCATTCTGTAGTAAAACATATTACTACAATCTTGATTTGCATTCATCATAATGGCGGCAGTGGAGACTCGCCAGGTGGTGCCATCCGAATCTATGTTGCCGTAGATGGGGGTGGGGGAGTCGGTGGTGGAGAGCAGGGTGCCGGAGGTGACTGAGGGGTTGTTGTATTCGAATACTACCGCTGTGGCATTGTTAGGGATGGCGGTGTTGAATGTCGGGCCGTCCACCAGTTCGGCGGCGGCTATCTGGGTCAGGCTGGTGATGTTCATGGTGATGGTGGTGATGGTGTTGTGTGCCAAGGCCTTGTTTGTCTTGGTCATTTCGGAATAGTAGCCGTCGGTGGTGTAGAGGGTGAAAGTGACATTGTCCGTCTCAAATGCTGGCACCACGATGTCAAACTTCTTCGAGCCGAGGGCTGGTACGATGATGGGGTTGTCGTCTGTGAAACTTAGGCAGACGGAGTGGTTTGCATCCCAGCGCAACATTCTGATGTAATCTGTTTCTTGGCCGTTGACCATGGAAAGTCCAGGCCCGCTGAGCATGGCCGCGTCGGTCTTTAGCTCAATGAGGCGCAGCGGCAACTCTTGGTTCAACGCATTGCTCACCGTTACTCGCACTATGGAGCAGAGGTTGTGGAACTGCAACGTGCTTTCGCCGGTAAGGAACGCACCCATCGGCACGTCCACCCGCTGGTGGCCGCCCACGGACTCGTAGTGCTGCACGGCGGGCAGCGTGACTAGGAAGCGGCTGTTGGCACTGATGTCGGTGCCTGGAGTGACGATGCTGGCGGGGAAGATGGCACGGTATGAACTGCTGGCTGTCACGTTCTCAATCTGCGCCGAGGCACCCGAGGCTGCCACGACGGAATAGGCTGCATCGTTAATGTATACCCTGTCGCCGTTGTGCCAACAGGGCGTGTATCCGTCGATATAGGCCTTGCCGCCCTCGCCGACGGTTTCCTGCATCTTGGCACCCAACGTGACAGTGCCCATTCCCACCTCCTCTTTCTGGCAGCTGACCGCTAGAAGGGAAATAGACAAGATAAATGCTAAAGTATCAATTGGTGCTAAAGCAGAAGAAAAGATAGAATGTTGTTTCATAATGGTTAAGAATTTCAATTTACAAATGTGGCTGCATGAACTAGTCCCAGCTGCCCGAGTTGAACGTGGTGTTGCCCGAGGAGGAACCTCCTCCTCCCCAGTCGTTATTGCCGAAATGGCTGGTGGAAGAGGACGACGAGGGCTCGTCCCAGCTTCCGCCATTGCCGAAAGTGCTAAGCGGTGGTGTGGTAATTGTGGTTGTGGTGAATGAATCCATGGCATTCTCCACCCTGAAGGTGACAGCTGTAACCTTTGGAGATACATAAACATGTCTGTTTTTCTTGTCCATAATACAAATTGGAATTACACCCTGCCCCAAGTCCCCAACAGGCGGTTAATAACATAAAGAAAGGCATGAGACTTATGTGCTCATCTCGTTATCTTTGAGGTATTGCCAAACACCTTTGAGGGAACGGGGTCTATGAACATATTCTCACGCCTGAGGATATGCCGTCGGCGTAAAAGCCTATTGCATACGCAACAAGCGAAAGCAAAAATGCTCTATCCTCCCTCATTGATTTGGCGAATTTTCAAAGATAGGATATTCGCAATGCTTTTCTTGCATCTGCTTACTTGACTCTCGTAAGCAGGTGCAAAAATACAAAATAAAAATCATATACATAAAAAAATGATAGCACTTTTGTTTATTGTGCTATCATTCAAATAGTTTGTCCTTGAGTCTGGGACCGGCAATCTCTTTATTGTCTCTAAAAGTATTCTCTTACGGCAAACTCAAATTGGTTCATGAAAATCTGTTTGAAGGCATAGATGTTGTTCTGCTCATAGAAAATCAACATGGCTTTTTTGTAGTCGATAGAATCGACGGTGCGGAAACTTAATGGACAATACCCGTTGGCAATCAGTATGGCATTACTCGTGATTCGTGCCGTGCGTTTGTTACCGTCGGAAAAAGCCTGAATGTATGAGATTAGGCATAGCGCCAGCAGTGCCTTTTCAAAGATGTTGGATTTACCATTTATCAGGTAGCAGGTGTCCTGCATAGCCTCTCTGATTTGAAATTCATTATCCAGCGGATGATAGTTAGTGCCAGTGATACCCACCCGTCGGTGTCGTATGCCTCGGTCAACTGATAGTTCCTTTGTGAGCAGCTGGTGTATGTCTTCGATATGGCTGACAGATAGGTTCTGAAGGTAGTCGGGGTTGTCCAGTATAAAACGCAGTGCATCTTTGTGGTTCAACAGCATCACGGCTTCTTCCCTGGTTTTCCCGTCTGCTGTCCTACTTTCTTTCAGCAGTCTTTCCGTTTCGAGCAGAGAATATGTATTGCCCTCAATCTGTGAAGACTTCCAGCTGAGGTCGATACCCAACCGTTCCATTTCTTTGTTGTATTCGGTTTCGGTCATCTCACGAGTGTGCAGGGTGAATTCAGCTTGCAGTGCCAGTAGGTGGTTTGATTCGTCTTCGGTAAAGAGCGATACCGACGGCAGCAGCTCTCTTATCAGTTCGAAATTGAATGAGGTTTGCACTTCTCGATTGTCTTGGTCTATGGAAAAGTATGTGTCCAAGTTGAACGGCATAAGCAGGTGCGCACGGTTGGAGAGTCGATAAAGGGTGGCGCGAGCCTTACCCTCCACTTCTATTTCGCCATTCTTTACCGCGATTGCTATCAGACGTTTCATTGTTGAGTCACTACCTTCGAAAGCTATGCCTTTGGCAATTTCTTCGCGTGAGGAATGTGGGTGAAAATGCAGATAATGTAGTATTTTCCTTGATATGTCCATCTTCGTTTGGTGTTAAAATCGGTGCAAAGATAGCACTTTTTTGGCGATTATCGGCTCATCGAAGGTAAAAAAAGATATTTTTGCTTTGGTTTTTGAGCCGATTCGTTGAAACCTTCTTGGAATTGAGAATTAAGAATTGAGAGGGGCGGGAGCCGTTTTGAAACTAAAAGATTAAAACTAAAAACTAAAAAGGTGGGCGGAAACTAGTGTGGTTAATAGTTAGGGAGTTAATAGTTAATGGTTTTTACGGCCCCGTCACTATTAACTAATAACTATTTACTATTAACTGTAAACTGTACACTATACACTGTTTTTGCCTTTGCGGGGCGGGATTTGGGCGATGACGACGCCAGCGATGACGATGACAATGCCGAGGGGTTTGCTCCAGGTGAGGGTTTCTTGGCCGATGAGGATGGCGGCAATAAGGGAGAAGACGGGGATGGCATTGGTGAAGATACAGGCAGAAGTGGCTCCCAGTTGCTCTACGCCCAAATTGTAGAAGATATAAGCCAGCGTGCTACAGAAAACACCGAGGATGACCAGCAAGCCTATCATCTTGGGCGAGTAGGAGAGCAGCGGCAGGCTGCTCCCGTCGAGCAGCAACATGAGGGGGATGAAGTATAGGCAGCCGAAGAGGTTCTGGTAGGCAGTGATGGTGAAGGGTTTGTAACGGCCTACTAGTTTAACCAGCACAATGGTGAACACGACTGCGGTGAGCACTGCGCCAAAGAGCCAGGCGATGCCTCGGGGATTCATGTCGAGGTTGTTCTCGCCCCCAAGGAAGAGCATGAGAGTGAGTCCGATGAGCGACATGAGTATGCCTATGAGGGTGACACTCCGAATCTTCTCTCTATAGGCGGCGGCCATGCCGAAGGGCACGAAGAGTGGGATGGTGGCCACGATGATGGAGGACATGCTGCCGCTGACCAGCTTCACCCCGTTGGTCTCGCAGATGCTGTAGATGAACGGCTCCAAGAAGGCTAGAATGAGGAACCATTTGAGGTCGCCTTTCTGTATGGGTTCGAGCTTTTTTAATAGTAGAAGGGTGGGTATGGTGATAGCGGTGGCCAGCAGGAGCCGGAAGGTGAGGATGATGAGGACGGTGATGTGCGCCTCGGTGACGAAAAGTTCTTTGGTGAGGATGAAGCTGATGCCCCACACTATGGCTGCGAAGGCAAGGAGGGAATATACGATGGATTTCTTCATAATGATTTCTAATTTAATCTATAAATTAAAAACTAAAACGCTTTTTACTTTTAGTACTCCTTTTGGTTTTTACTACCCGTTGGCGGAATTAAACCAGT
>DFDY01000202.1:0-189 GCA_002368955.1 Bacteroidales bacterium UBA3816 | reverse complement strand
TGACCATGTATTGGTCGCACAGTTGTGAGAACAACGTTTCAACACGCTTCCTCGCCTTGGCAAACGGTATGAATGGCGGTTTCCATGCCTTTTGATTGAGACGGTACGGGCATTCAAGCCTGATGTTGGCAGTCTCGAAAAGGTCAAGCTGCACACTCTCGCTTATGTAGCCCTTGTCCCCGAAGATGC
>DFDY01000002.1 GCA_002368955.1 Bacteroidales bacterium UBA3816 | reverse complement strand
TCGGCATAGCGCATATACATGCGCATGAGCATTTCGGCCCAGTCTTGTGCTTCCACGCCACCGGCACCAGCATTGATGGAGAGAACTGCATCGAAGTGGTCGCTCTCGCCTTGCAGCATGTTTTTCAGCTCCAGCCCTTCGACAAGAGGTTGGGTGATGGCTATCTGGGCAAGTACTTCCTCTTCGGTGGCATCGCCACTTTCAAAGAATTCGCCCAGCACCTGAAGGTCGCCGCAACTGTTGTCCACCTCTTTGAAGGCGGTCACCCATGCTTTTTTGGATTGGATGGCTTTCATTACCTTTTGGGCCTCTTTGGGGTCGTTCCAGAAGTCGGGGGCTTCGGTTTTCTTTTCCTCTTCGGCTATTTGGGCAGTGAGGTTGTCTATGTTGAGAAATTTGCGTAGGGAGTCCTTGCGACTGAGCAGATCTTTTATGGTTTCGCTTGTGGTCATCTTTTTTCAGTAAATCGTTTTTTAGAAGGTACTGTATATTTCGGGGCAGCCGGGGGTGAAATAGGCAGCGACGAAGGCTGCAAGGATGAGCAACAGTTTGCCCCATGAAAAAGTATTGTGGTGGTGGTCGAAAAGAATGCTGACACTCACGTGCAGCAGAATGCCTACCACTATGCCCATGATGAGGCTTTGCAGCATTTCGTTTTCGGGTATGAGGTAGAGGTTGCAGAGAGAGCCCAGCGGAGTCATGACCGCAAAGAGGAGCAGCAGACAGAACGACCGCCAGAAGCCATAGCCATGGCTTATGAAGAGCCCCACCAACACTAGAGCAATGGGGATGTTGTGCAACACGATGCCATAGAGCAGCCCCTGATGAATGTCTCCGTCGAGGTCCACCATGGGCATACCTTCCAAAAAGGCATGGGTGCAGAGCCCGATGAGTAGGGCAAAGATGGCTGGGTGTCCGGTGGCATTGAGCGTTTCGTCAGGCAGGTGGCCGTGTCCATGTTCGGCCCCGTGGGTGAGCTGTTCCAATAACAGCTGAATAAGAAACCCCACCATGACGGCGGCGGCTATCTTGAAATGAAGATTAGGGGTGACGAAACGGTAGGGGTCCTCACCGAGGAACATGTGGGGGACAAGGTTAATGAAGCATGAAGCAAAGAGAAAGGCCCCGCCAAAGATGTTGATGTAATTCATCAATCGAGGCGAAACATGACGGCGGCTGGGGATGAGCAGAGCCCATACAATGATGCCGACGATGATGAGGGCGTAGGATAGTATGACGGTTGTTGACATATGTACACAAAAAAAGGGTAAGCTATTTATATCGCACCGCTACAACCAAACACCCTTGCTGTATTCCTACCCTGGGGGATTCAATGGGAGCTGGTCGTATAAGACTTACCCAATTGCAAAAGTACAACTTTTTTTTAAATCAACAAGTTTTTTTTCAATATTTTTTTCAGACCGTTAGAAATGGATTCGTTTGGGCTTATTTTATGTTTCGTTCGTTGAGGGCTTTATGAAACTTTCTGGCATTGGATAGATGCTCTTCGTGGGTGCAAGAAAAATTGTGTCGGCCAGAGAAATCTTCCTTCGCACAGAAGTAAAGATAGTTGGTTTTTTTGTTTTTTAGCACCGCGTCGATAGATGCCACTGAGGGTATACAGATGGGCCCCGGGGGCAGTCCGGCATACTTGTAGGTGTTGTAGGGACTGTCCGTTTGTAACATGTCGTTTTTAATACGGCGTATGTTGAAGTCCTCAAGGGCGAATTTGACGGTGGGGTCGGCCTGCAGGGGCATGCCGATGCGGTAGCGGTTGAGGTAGACTGATGCAATGTCGGGTTTCTCTTCGTTGCAGTTGGTTTCCTCCTCTATGATGGAGGCCAAGGTGAGCACCTGCTGACGTGAGAGTCCCAGTTCTTTCAGGGATGCCTGCCGCCCGTCCCAGAAGGTTTCGGACTCTTTGAGCATGCGGTTGAGTAGGGCCTTGGGGGTAATGTTCCAATAGATTTCATAAGTGTTTTGAGGGAACATGCCAATGATGGTTTGTGGCGTTTCGCCATATTGCTGGCATACGGTTGGCGACTGCATAAGGAAGAGGAGGCTGTCACCACCGTATTCTAGTTTGGTGCCCAGATAGTCGCATAACTGCTGTAGGGTGCGTTTTTTGTTGATGGTGACGCGGATAGGGGTTTGGTTGCCGCTATAGAGTTTCTGCAGCACAGAGACAATGTTGTCGCCGGGGGTGAAACGATAGCTGCCGGGTTTGACATGCTGTGGCAGGTGGCGGAAGCGGGCGATGGTGTTGAAGACTGTGCGGTCGGGAATGCAGCCGTGCACTTCCATGCTGTCCACAAGGTCACTATAGGTGGCGTTGTCAGGCACATTGACGCGGGTGGGTTCGGATATGCGTAGGGTCTGACTCTTCAGCAGTATAATCCCGCCTATGGCAAGCAATATTATTGCTGCGGCGAGGATGAGGAGTAGAATGGTTATTTTCTTTTTCATTAGATGATTGTGATGAAAAGGGGGTTATTCTTTGTTTTCTAGTATTAGCTGATAGCGGTAGGTGTCGACAAATTGGTTGGCCCGGATGACCCAGTCGCGAAGGGTGGCGCAGTGTTGGTAGCCGGCGCGGGCAAAGATAAGTATGCTTGGCTGGTTGGTGGCGGCTATGTCGGCATAGAGCTGATGGAGCGAGGTGTTTTGCTGGCAAAACTGGGTGAGGGCACTGACCATGGCTTGGCCATAGCCTTGGTGGCGGTATTCGTTGGAGACTACGATGCCCACAGCGGCACGGCGGTTGATGGGGTCGTAGTTATAGAGCTCGATGCAGCCTACGGGTTCGTCCTTATCGGAAAAGCCGTATAGTTTCAGTTCGCCAGAGGAGAGAGAGTTGCCTTGCAGTGCTTTTAGTATCATCATTTGAGTTGTTTAGGTTTAGCTTATTTTGTCCCAATGGGGCAGGAGGTTGCTTTTGGCTATATGTTGGTGCAGGGGGCGGTTGTCCGGCAGTTGCAGGTCGGGGTCGGCCTCAAGCAGGTCGTGAATTTCGTCGCGGGTGGCGCGCACAAGGGGCTCGTCGTCCACCAGGTCGGCCAATTTCATGTCCAACATGCCGCTTTGTTGCAGTCCCTGTAGGTCGCCCGGGCCGCGCAGCTTCAGGTCGGCTTCGGCTATGGCGAAGCCATCGGTGGTTGCGCACATGGTGTCGATGCGCTGACGGCTGGTGCGGCTGAGTTCGTCTTTGGTCATGAGGATGCAGTAGGATTGCCCACCGCCGCGCCCCACACGTCCGCGTAGCTGGTGCAACTGACTGAGACCAAAGCGTTCGGCATTCTCAATCACCATCACCGTAGCATTGGGCACATCCACTCCCACCTCGATGACGGTGGTGGAGACCATGATGTGGGTTTCGCCCCGTTTGAAGCGGTCCATCTCGTATGCCTTGGCCTCGGCGGCCATCTGTCCGTGGACAATGCTCAGCTGATATTGCGGCATGGGGAAACTGCGCGAAAGGCTCTCGTAGCCATCCATGAGGTCTTTCAGGTCCAGGCTCTCGCTTTCGTTGATAAGGGGGTAGACCACATAGATTTGCCGTCCTTGAGCAATCTGCTGTTTCATGAAGTTGAACAGCAGGGCGCGATGGGCATCCGTGCCGTGGGTGGTGCGGATGGGCTGACGGCCAGGGGGTAGTTCGTCTATGACAGAGCAGTCTAGGTCGGCATAAAGGGTCATGGCCAGTGTGCGCGGGATGGGGGTGGCGGTCATCACCAACACATGGGGCGGAATGGTGCTTTTGCCCCACAGCTTGGCTCGTTGCTCTACGCCAAAGCGGTGCTGCTCGTCTATAACCACATAGCCCAGTTGCTTGAAGACTACGTCTTTTTCAATCAGCGCATGGGTGCCAATGAGTATGTCTATTTCGCCCGCGGCCAGCCGTTGCTTGATTTTCTTCTTCTGGCTGGGTTTGATGCTGCCCACCAGCAATTCCACTGTGATGTCCAACCCCGAAAGCATCTTCTGGAAGTTGGCGAAATGCTGTGTGGCCAGAATCTCGGTGGGGGCCATAAGGCAGGCTTGACAGCCGTTGTCCAGGGCGATGAGAATGGTCATGAGTGCCACCAGTGTTTTGCCGCTGCCCACATCGCCCTGCAGCAGTCGGTTCATTTGGCGTCCGCTGCGCATGTCTTGCCGGATTTCCTTTATGACTCTCTTTTGCGCACCGGTCAAAGGGAAAGGCAGATTGTTGTGGTAGAAATTGTTGAAGCAATCGCCTACTACACCAAAGATGCGCCCCACGGAATGGCGGCGGCGGTCGGTGCGGCTGTATTGGTAGTCGAGTTGGTGATAGAAGAGTTCCTCAAATTTCTCACGGTAGACGGCTTGCTGCCATTCCTCCATTGTGTTAGGATAGTGCATATTGCGTAATGCCTGTGTGCGCCCCATCAGATGATACTTAGCTATGACCGATGCTGGCAGTGTCTCCGGCAGGAAAGCGGGCATGGCCTTCATCAGGCTCTCCGTCATGCGGGCCAGAGCCTTGGTGGTGATGCCGCGGTTCTTAGCCTTTTCTGTGGTGCGGTAGACGGGCAGGAAGGCATGGGTGGGTTGTTCCTCGCCGAGGTTGGCGGCCTCGATGTCGGGATGTGCCAGCTGATAGTCGCCTCCGTAAAGAGTGGGGTGCCCCATCACGTTGTATATGGCACCAGACCGAATACTTTCTTTCACCCATTTCAATCCCTGAAACCACACCAATGTCATGCTCCCGGTGCCGTCGTGGAATGTGGCCTCCATGCGTGTGGAACGTCCCGAAGTGATGGTGTGCAACTCACTGATGCGACCCCGAAACACCAGGTAGGGTTCAGCTGGGTCAAAGTTATCTAGGGTGCTTATATGCGAGCGGTCCACCATTCTGAAAGGGAAATAATGCAGCAGGTCGCCGAAGGTGTGAATGTCAAACTCCTTGGCCAATATGTCGGCCTTTGCTGGGCCGACGCCTTTCAGATATAGGATGGGTGTGTCGATAGGTCAGTTACTTAATTCTTGTTTGTGGGTCAGGCGTTCACGCTCTAGGGTGCTGCTGATGTCTTTGTGCTCAAGGTCGGAGAGCAGAATGACTGTGTCGATGGTGGGGTCAAGGTGTTGATTGACGGCGGCCACGGTCTGTTCATATTCCAGGTCCTGAGGGTTGCGGATGCCGCGGACAATGAATTGTGCCCCCAGCTGATGGCAGAGGTCTATGGTCATGCCGCTGAAGGCAACGGCCTCCACACGGCTCTCGGTTGCAAAGCAGTCCTTGATTTTGGCCAGCCGCTCCTCGGTACTGAACATATAGTGCTTGTCGCTGTTCACTCCCACGGCCACGTACACCTTGTCGAAAAGGGCCAAGGCACGTCGCACAATCACCTCGTGCCCCGTGGTGAAGGGGTCGAACGAACCGGGGAAAACTGATATCCGCATTTTTGTTTTAATGATGGGTTAAAGGTTAAAACTAACGTCTTCTTTTCCTGTATTTGTGATGTGTTTTCTCCTCCTCACCAAACTGCCACAGCAGTCGCAGCGTCACCGACGAGTTGAAACAGTCGTTGCTCCATGTCCGGTCGGCCATGTGGAAAGTCCATTCCTTTTTGATGGGGATGACGGAACGCTGGTAGCGGATGCTCATTTTCAGGTTCTCCCAGATGGTAAATCTGATTTCAGCCGCAGCGGCCAAGTCGTTCTTGAGGAAAGTCATATTGCTACTGTCGGGAATGAAAAAGCGCGGATTGAAGCTCACTATGCCATGAGGCTGAGCCAGCAGTCGGCTGTATGCCATGCCCAATCCTACTTCAAGCCCTCCGTAGGGGTCGCGGAACAGCAACGTCAGCGGTATGTCCACATAGTGCAGGTCCAGGTCGATGTTGTAGTAGTTGTCCGACGAGTTTTTCTTATTGTATATGCCACGGCAGTTGTAGTTGGTTTCCAACGTCATTGCCCAGCGGTGACGGTCGCCCAGATGGACTATGGCACCCACGCCGCCGTTGAACCCTATGTGGTTAAACCCTTTCAGCTCGTCGCCCTCCACCTGCGAGAACACCCCGCCGGCATCCACATAGGTCTGTATGCGGTTTTGTGCCTGCGTGGCAATCGCTCCAAGGAGCATCAGCATCAGCGGTATGATTTTTTTCATGATGTAAACAGCTTCTAGATGTTAAATAAATTTCGGATGAGAATCTGTATGTCTGTCGATAGTTTGTAGTTGCGCAGATAGCGTAGGTTCAGCCGTTCCTTCACTTCGGGGCTCAGATGTTTGGAATGGGCAATCAAAGCATTCTCGGGTCCGAAGACACCTGGGCGCGTCTCATTGCCGTTGGTTCCCACCCAGGTCTTCCGCCCCACAAGCACCTGCCAGCAGTGGGCAAAAAAGAGCCGCTTGCGCCTTTGGGGCCAGAAAAGAATAGGGGAGAGAACAAGCAGCAGCAATGCCGCTACTAAGTCAAGCAGTCGTTTGTTGCGCCTGTTCAGAGGGCTCACGATGGTGCGCAGCTCTTCGATGTAAAGGTCTTCGGCACTGTGGATACTGTTGCTGCCTATGACAAAGTCGCTGTCGCTGGGCACAATCTTGTATTCCACCTGTTGCCGTTTTCCGGGCAGTTGGCTCAGCTCTGTCATCAGATCAATTATCTGTTGCACAGAGAGGTCTTTGCTACAGAAAATCACCTCGTCGGCCCGATAGATGTGAATGGTGTCGCTCAGTTGCTGGCTGTCGGGCAGCGTGTGTAGCGAGTTCACCACCTGTGCACAGCCCAACGACTCGTATAGTTGTCTGACGCGTGTGGTCTCCTCCTCGCTGCCTACGGTGATGCAGCGTCTGAGTGCCTGGGGTCTGAGGTCAAACCCGGGTTGGTGCAGCAGGCTCAGCAGCCCGCGCAGGCCTAGAGACGAAAGCAGCGTCCATCCGCAGCCCAGCAGCAGCAATGCCCGCGAGTATCGCTGGCTCTCGTTCAGCAGCGAGTAGAACACCAGCAGCAGTGCTGTTCCCACCGCCATGCCTTTCACTATGCGCATCAGTTTCACCGGCCGTTCATAGCCGCCGTAAAGCCAGCTGCAAAGCATCAGTATCAGTATATACAGCGGGATGACCAGCAGAGTGTATTGGGGCGGGTAGTAGTTTACATTGGCTGCCCAATAGGTGGCCCACAGCTGTTTTAGTCCCCAGAAGCCGGCAAAAGCAACCACGAAGTCCACTACCGGCAACGCCACGGCCTGTAACACCCTTTTCATCCATGCCAGTGTGGCACGTCCCCAAATGGCTATGTGCAGCAGCAGGTTGAAAAACTTAGCATTGCGTCCCGTGAAATAGCGCCGCACGAAGATGGACATAGCGTTGTAGAACGTATACACATAGTTCATGCTGCCCCGTTTGGTGCTTTCGCCCTTATAGTGGATGATGCGCGTTTCAGGAAAATAGTAGTTCTGGAAGCCGGCCAGCTTTATCCGCCAGGAGAAGTCGATGTCCTCGCCGTACATAAAGTAGCTCTCGTCCAGCAGCCCCACTTTCTCCATTGCCTTGCGGCTAATCATTAGGAAAGCCCCCGGCAGGATGTCGATGGGATTGGTCTCGTCGTCGCTCAGGTGCCCCATGTAGTAGGCTGCAATGCTGCGCGAGTGGGGGAAAAGATGAATGAGGCCGCTCATCTTGTAGAACGAAGCTGCCGGGGTGGGGAAACCGCGCTTGCTCTCCTTCAGATAGGTGCCCTCGCCGTTAATCATCTTCACGCCCAACCCTCCACAGTCGGGATGGGTGGCATAGAAGTCGGCACATTTGGCAAAGGTGTCGTGCTCCACCACCGTGTCGGGATTGAGCAGCAGCATCAGGTCGCCGTTGCACAGGCGCAGCGCCTGGTTGTTGGCGCGGGCAAAGCCCACATTCTCCCTGTTGGCTATGAGGTGTACTTGTGGGAACCGCTCGCGCACCATTTCCACCGACCCGTCCACCGAAGCATTGTCCACCACATACACCTCCAGTTCCAGTCCCTCGCCCGGCACCTCTTTCAAGGTCAGGTCGCTGCGAAAAACCGACTCCAAGCACTGCTCTAGGAAGTACTTGACGTTGTAGTTGACGATGACAATGCTCAGTAGCAACTTCTGTTTCCTTTTCTTTTAATTGTGGCTCTAAATTATCGCTATTGTGAATTCCGTGGGGCACTTGCCCCACACATATTTTCTACTCCTCCGTCTTCTTCTTCCTTCCGCGAGGTTTCTTCACGCTTGAGCTGAGGATGATGTCAACAGCCTCTTCTAGTGACATAGACAGTGGGTCGGTATTTTTAGGCAGACGGAAGTTCTCGTTTCTATAGGTCAGGTAGGGACCGTAACGGCCGATGCTGGAGCAGACCGGTTCGTCTTTGTACATGCCTATCTTGTGCGGATAGAGGGCACGCAGGCGGTCTTTCTCTTTCTCGGCATCGCGTTTCACCTTGATAATCTGAATGCAGCGGTCGAGGTCCACTTCATAGGGGTCGTCGCTCTTCGACAGCGAGTAGAACTTCTTGTCCAGTCTCACATAAGGGCCAAACTTGCCTATGCTCACTATCACATCGTTGCCCTCGAATTGTCCCACCACGCGTGGCAGTTCAAACAGTGCCAACGCCTCTTCCAGTGTGATGGTCTCAATGCTCTGCCCCTTCTTCATGCTGGCAAATTTGGGCTTCTCCTCGTTGGAGGTGTCGCCCAACTGCACCAACGTGCCGTAGCGGCCAATCTTGGCATACAGGTTTTTGCCCGTCTTGGGGTCAACGCCTATCAGACGGCTGCCGGTGGTGCGGTGGCTGTTCTGCTGTGTCTGGCGGATATTCTTGTGGAAAGGCACATAGAACTTGTCTATCACCTTGCGCCATTCCTTCTTGCCGGCGGCAATCTCGTCGAAGTCTTTCTCCACCGTGGCGGTGAAGTTATAGTCGATGATGTCGGTGAAATGCTCCATCAGGAATCGGTTGACCACTGTTCCGATGTCGGTGGGGAACAGCTTGCCCTTTTCTGCGCCGGTCTTCTCGGTGCGGTTCTCGGTACGTATAGAGCCGTCTTTCAGCACAATGGCTTGGTTCTGCACGGTGATGGGCTCGCGGTCTTCCTTTATCACATACTCGCGTTTCAGTATGGTGCTGATGGTGGGGGCGTAGGTCGAAGGACGGCCGATGCCCAGGTCTTCCAGCTTCTTCACCAGGCTGGCTTCGGTATAGCGCGGAGCGTGCTGCGTGTGGTGCTCCATGGCTTCAGCTACGTCCATGGTCAGCTGCATCCCTTCCACCAGTTTGGGCAGGGTGCGGCTCGAATCTACGTTCTCCTCCGGCTCGTCGTCGGTGGACTCCATGTATACCTTCAGGAAGCCGTCGAAACGCACCTGCTCGCCCTGGCAGGTGAATTTCTCCTCGTGGCCCGAGATGTTGATTTCGACAATGGTTTTCTCGATGTCGGCGTCGGCCATCTGCGAGGCAATGGCACGCTTCCAGATGAGTTCGTACAGGCGGCGCTGGGCGGCGTCGGCATTGATGGAGGTGTTCTCCATATAGGTGGGGCGGATAGCCTCGTGGGCCTCCTGGGCTCCTTTGGTCTTAGTCTGGTAGCGGCGAGTCTTCACGTAGTTCTCGCCATAGAGGTTGGTTATCTCTTGTTTGGCCATGTCCAGAGCCAGGTCGCTCAGGTTGACGCTGTCGGTACGCATATAGGTGATATATCCGCTCTCGTACAGCTGCTGTGCTATCTGCATTGTGCGGGCCACGCTGAATCCCAACTTGCGGCTGGCCTCCTGCTGCAGGGTGGAGGTGGTGAAGGGGGGGGCAGGGGTGCGTTTGGCGGGCTTGGTGTCGATGGTCTGCACCTTGAACGTGCAGCCAATCAGGCTCTCCATGAAGGCCATGGCCTCCTCCTGCGAGTCATAGCGGCGGCTCAGCTCGGCCAACACCTGCATACGTCCGTTGGCGGGGTGGAACTGTGCCGTCACGCGGAAATAGCTGTGGCTTTGGAAGTTCTTGATTTCCTCCTCGCGCTCCACAATCAGGCGCACGGCTACGCTCTGCACGCGGCCGGCACTCAGGGCAGGCTTGATTTTGGCCCACAGGATGGGGCTTATCTCGTAGCCCACCAGTCGGTCCAACACGCGGCGGGCCTGCTGGGCATCCACCAGGTTCAGGTCGATGGAACGCGGGTTTTCAATGGCGTGGAGGATGGCATTTTTGGTGATTTCGTTGAAGACGATGCGCTTTGTGTGCTCGGGGTCCAGCTTCAGCGTCTCCTGCAGGTGCCAGGCAATGGCCTCTCCCTCGCGGTCCTCATCAGATGCCAACCACACCGTGTCGGCTTCCTTCACTGCTTTCTTCAGCTCCGACACCAGTTTGTGTTTCTCTTCGGTAATCTCGTACTCGGGTTCGTAATGGTTCTCTATGTCGATGCTCATTTCCTTCTTGGCCAGGTCGCGGATGTGTCCGTTGCTGGACTTCACCACATAGTCCTTGCCTAAGAATTTCTCGATAGTTTTCGCCTTGGCGGGTGACTCAACAATTACAAGATTCTTCATATATCTATTTTTTTATTATTCTCCTTTGCAGCGGAATCATATATCTATCAGTCTTTTCCTTATTACATATTAATATATTGTACGCGCAAAAACAATTTGCAAAGTAACACATTTTTTTTGAAATAGCGAAAATATTTTTTCCTCCGACTCTTTTTAGGCTGCGGTGGCTGTGGCCCCACATACAGCCCTCAAAGATGCACTCTTTTTGCTCCTTTGGAGTCCCATGGTCTCACATACTGGCGCAAGGTTGTGCTTGTTCCTGTAGGGTCATGCACCTTTTCACATGAGGTATACACAGGCTTGATTACCGCTTTATTATCGGGGCGGAAGCGTTTTTGTAGTGAGTCGATAACGTGTCAGAAGCGTGTCTAAATCAAACGAAGCTACCAGCCGAGACCTTTCTTCACCAGCCAGGCTTGGGCCTCTTTGTTGCCCAGGCGGGCGGCCTTCTTGTAGGCCGACTGCTGTTTGCGTTCGCCTTTCTTTTGGTTGCCGTAGAGTTCGGCCAGATACATGTAGGTTTCGGGGTCGGTGGTGGAGATGTTGGTGGCACGGATGAAGCTTTGTATGGCTTTGTCATATTTGCCCCATTTGTTGTAGGCCTGACCGATGTATTTGTAAGCCGAGGCATCGTTGGGCCTGATGCTGAGGACGCGGCGGTGGTAGGCGATGGCCTGTTCGTAGTGGCCTTGGTCGCAGTAGAGGATGCCTATGCGGTTGAGTGTGGGGGTGTGGAGGCTGTCAATTTCGAGTATTTCCTTGTAGCATTCTAGGGCGCGAGGGGAGTCGTTGCGCATACGGTAGGCATAGGCTAGGGCGGTGTAGAGGCGTATGTTGCGGGGGTTGCGCCGCAGCCCCTGTTTGAGCAGTTTGATGGCCATTTCCTGACTGTTGCGGATGCAATAGAGTGTGCCGAGGTTGTAGTAGGCGTCGGCCAGAGTGCTGTCCAGCTGGATGGATTTCTTGAAATGGCGCATGGCCTCGGAGTGGTTGCCTTTGCGAAACTGTATGTAGCCCATCACGTTCTCGCCTCGGGCATATTTGGGGTTGGCTTTGAGGGCGCGGTTGGCCCACGAGATGGCGTTCATGTGGTTGTCGCGTTGGGTTTCGACGTAGGCCATCATGGACATGGCCAGGGCCGAGGCGGTGTCCAGCTCGATGGAGCGTGCGGCCACATGGAGGGCACTGTCTATCATACCCAGCTGAAGCAGACAGTAGGCCTGGTGGGCCAGGGCCTCGGAGGTGCCGCTCTGGTTGAGCAGGTGAATGGCTTCATCGTAGTATTCCTTCTGCTCGCACAGGATGCCCAGCAGCTGTTGGGTTTGTCCCGATGGGTCGCCCTCGGGGGTGGAGAGGGCTTGGCGGTAGTAGCGTTCGGCCAGTTCGGTCAGACCGATACGCTCGGCATTGAGGCCTTTGTCACGCAGCTGGGCTGCGCTGAGGGCGGTGGTGTCTTCCTGCGCATAGACGGCGGCAGATAGAAGTATTGCCAGCAGAAAAGTGGTGAGTGCTTTTTTCATCATAATTGTATAGTGGCAATAATCAAATAACGGTGGGGTTAGGGGTTAATCGTTTTCAAATGATGATTTGGAAGGTAGAATTGATTCCCAGATGTCTATTATCCGCTTTGTTGTTTCTTCATATTCAGAATCAGTCATATGAGTATCGTTAAGACATATCATTGGTGGTTCTCCTCCTTTCTTTCTTGAAGCCAGTTTGGGTCGCTGCCGTCTACCCAGGTTAATACAAAATCAATTTTATCCATCTTGTTGTTTTTATTATATAACGGCTAAATGCACAGTTTATTGTACCGTACTAAAAAATCAGCCGCCCCTAGGGCTAGGAGGGGCGGCCGTACATTTATTAATCCTAAAAACCAAAGACTTATGAGTTATGACAATGTTCGGTTGTTTCTCTGATTTTCGTTTGCAAAAGTACTACCTTTTTGAAAACTGACGTATAGTCATTGTCAGTGATTTTTAGGAGCAGCAATCGCTATTGTTAGTTAATAGTGCTGTTTTTCTGTCTTTTTGTGGTGGTCAGACCATCTGTTCAATGTTCCAGACAAAGGCGCGAATGCCGACTTCCTCGTTGCGCTTGTCCAGCTTGCGGACGGCTAGGAGGACGGCCTCTACCTTGTCGTCCTCGACGACGGCCATGACGGCGTTGTTCATTTCGGGCCAGGTGTGGGTGCCGCGGTGGGGCTCTCCGTTTTGGTGGCCACGCCCCTGCACATTCTCCCAGAAGGTGAAACCGCGCACCTCTAGCATGTCGAGTAGGTACTCGACACGCTCGGTGCTTGCCTGGTTGAAGACTATCATTATACTTTTCATAGGTGATTTCTTTTTAACTCCGTTGACTATTTGATTCCCTCTTTTTTGTCGAGGTCGATGTTCATGAAGACGAACTTCTTGCGTATGCGGGCGGCTTTGTCCACTTCACCCTTGCGCTCGAAGATGCCGTAGAGCACCGGAACCACGACTAGGGTGACGATGGTGGAGACCAACAGGCCGCCGATGACGACGATGCCCAAGGTGGTCCACAACTCAGAGCCTTCGGCACGGCTGACGGCCATAGGCACCATACCCAGGATGGTGGTGAGGGCCGTCATGAGTACGGGACGCAGACGGCTTTGGCCTGAAACGGCAATGGCTTCGTATAGTTCTAGTCCGCGCTCGCGCATGAGGTTGATGTAGTCAACCAGCACGATGCCGTTCTTGACCACGATGCCGATGAGCAAGATGATGCCCAGAGAGCCCACCATGTCGAGGTTGGTGCCGGTGATGAGGAGGGCCAGGATGACACCTGTGATGGCAAAGGGGATGGAGAACAAGATGATGAAGGGTTTGCTGAACGACTCGAACTGAGAGGCCATGACGATGTAGACCAGCATGATGATGAGTACGGCCAGAAGGCCCATATTGCGGGTGTTTTCCTGCTGGTCTTGGTAGCTGCCGGCCAGGGCGGTGTGGATGCCCTGCGGGAGATTCATTTTGTCAATTTCGGCCTGCACGCCTTGCGCCACTTCGCCCAGCGAGGCCTGGTAGGGGGTGACGGAGATGGTCAGGTAGCGCTGGCGGTTCTTGCGCTGGATGGTTGGCGGCACCCAGTACTCAACCACTTTGGCCAGTTCCTTGAGTTTGATGGTCTGGCCGGTGGCAGTGGAGAGGGGAAGCTCTTCGATGTCGGTGATGCTGTTGCGGTAGTCCTCTTTCAGGCGGCAGACGATGTTGTATTCGTCGCCGTCCTCCTTGAGGAATCCGCAGTTCATGCCATAGATGCGGTAGCGCACGCTGGCCGCAACGGCAGAGCTGCTGAGGCCGTGATAGGCCAGTTTCTCTTTGTCGAAGACTATCTTCAGCTCGGCACGGTCCTCGTCGCGGCTGATGTTGCAGTCGCGTGCGCCGGGCACGTTCTGCTGTATGCGCCGGATGAGGTCTTGGGCAAATTGGTAGGACTTGTCGAAGTCATAGCCGTAGACCTCGATGCTGAGGCGGTTATTGCCGCCGCCCATGCCGCCTTCGGACACAATGACGCGGTTGAGTTCGGGATATTCGGCAAATTTCTTACGCAGCATTTCCTGCATCTCGAAGACCGTGATGTCGCGGTCATACTTCTTCACACAGCGCACACTCATGCTGATTTTGTTGTTGGTGGTGCTGTTGAAGAGGGCTCCAAAACCAGCATCGTCGTTGGAACCTGCTGTGGTAGAGGTGCCGAGTACGTACTCGCCCAGCAGGTCGTCGATGTCGGCCTCCATCTTGCGGGCGGTCTTGAGGGTCTCCTCAATACGGGTGCCACGCTGGAGTTCGGCGGTGATGCTGATGCGGCCGTTGTCCTGATCCTTCATAAAGTCCATGCCTATCTTGCCGGTGAAGAGGGGCACCAGTGAGAGAATGAAGATGCCAAAGGCAATGAGCAGGGTGATGCGCTTGTGGTGCAGGGCCCAGGTGAGGACTCCGGCATACCAGCGTTCGACGCCTGTGAACCACTTGCCGAGGGTGTTCTCCCAACTGAAAGTTTTCTGGCTTTGCTTGCGCTTGTATTCCTCTTCCTCAATCTTGGTCAGGAAGAAGGGCTTCTCTTTAAGCAGCAGGCTGGAGAGCATGGGGATAAGCGAGATGGCGGAGATGGTGGAGACACACACCACGATGGTGACAATCCAGCCCAACTCTTTGAAGAGGATGCCCGCCATGCCGGGCAGCATGGTCAGTGGCACGAATACGGCCACGATGACCAGGGTGGTGGCTATGACGGAGGTCCAGACCTCATTGGTTGCATAGATGGCTGCCTCGCGGGGGCTCTCGCCACGCTCTACATGTTTGGTGATGTTCTCCAACACCACGATGGCATCGTCCACTACCATGCCGATGGCCACGGTGAGCGAAGCCAGTGAGATGATGTTGAGCGAGCTGTCCGCAAGAAGCAGATAGATGAAGGAGGTGACCAGCGAGATGGGGATGGTGAGGCCGATGATGATGGTGCTGCGCCAGTTGCCTAGGAAGATGAACACCACCAGCACCACGAAGAGCAGAGCGTAGAAGATGGAACTGAAAAGGCCGCTGATGGCGTTTTCGATTTCTTCAGACTGGTCTCGGATAAGGGTGACTTCGATGTCGGGCGGGAGGTCTTTCTTGATTTGTTCCAAACGGTTGTGAACGCCCTTGGCAATGGCCACGGTGTTGGCACCGGTCTGCTTGGAGATGGTCATGCGGGCACCGTCCTGACCGTTGATTTTCTCATCAAGTGAGAGGTCTTTGATGGTGTCGCGCACAGTGGCCAGGTCGCGCACAAAGATGGGCTTGCCGCCCACGTTGGCCACCATGATGTCGTTGATTTCGGCACTCTCCTCATACTCGCTCTTCACGCGCATTTGGTACTGCTCCTTGCCAATCTTGACGGTGCCGGAGGCTACGTCCAGATTGTTGGCACTGATGGCGCTGCCCACGGCTTCTACGCTCAGGTGGTAGGCCTCCAGCTGCCGGGGGTCTAAATCTATATAGATATACCGCTCAGGGGCACCGCTGACGGTGATGTTGCCGATGCCGTTGACACGGTTGAGTTCGTTGGTGACGTTGTCCTCCAATATCTTGTCCAAGCCCGGATAGCTCTCTTTGGCGGTGAAGCCGTAGACGATGATGGGCATGGCGCTGCTGTTGAGCTTAAGGATGGTGGGGCGGCTGACACCGTCGGGCAGGTTGTCGTAAAGGAGGTCTACGTAACTGCGGATGTCGTTCAGTGCCTCGTCTAGGTCGCTGCCCCACTCAAACTCCAACGACACGATGGAGAGGTTGTCTTGCGAGGTGGAGGTGATGTTTTTGAGACCGTCGACCGAGTTGAGCGAGTTTTCGATGATTTTGGTGATGTTGGTTTCGATGTCGCTGGCGTTGGCTCCGGCATAGGTGGTCATCACCGTAACATAGGGCGGGTCCATCTCAGGCATCTGGTCAATGGGCAGACGTGTGAGGGAGAAGAGCCCCAATATGACCACGGCCACAAAGATGAGGCCAGTGGTGATGGGCTTGTTAATAGCTGTTTTGTATATTGCCATAATGCTGTGAAGGGAGTTTTAGAGAGAGTCGGTTACGATTTCGAGGGGGCACTCGTCCACCAGTCGGCCCATGCCGGTCACCACTAGCTGGTCGCCTTCCTTCAGGTCGCCGGGCACCACGGGAATAATCTCTATGCGGTCGTCGTAGCGCTGGCCAAGGGTGACAGCCACGCGGTGGGCCACGCCGTCCTTGTTGGTGAAAACATAGCGGTCGTTGCTGCCCGTGAGCTTCAGCACGCTCTGGTAGGGCACCACGATGGCGTCGACCTCGCCCACAGCCAGGCGGGTGCGCACGTACATGCCGGGACGTATCTTCTCACCGTTGTTGGGGATGTTGAGCTTGGCCTGGAAGGTGTGGCTCTGCGGGTCAATGGTGGGGTAGACGATCTCGATGGTGGCGGGGAAGACCTCGTCGGGGTATATGTCGCTGACCACGTCGACCTTCATGCCCTGCTTCACCATGGGAAAGTAGCTCTCCGGTATGTTGATGATGGCCTTGAGGCGGCTGATCTGCGTCAGCGTCAGTATGGGGGCGCCGGTGTACATCTCGCCGTCTTCGTAGTTCTTGGCGCTGATGACGCCGGCGAACTGGGCCTTGACGAAGGTGTTCTCGTTCTGGAAGCGCTCGGTCTCCACCAGCTGGTCGTATCCGGCCTTGGTCTGGTCGTAGACCTGCTGGCTCACGCTGCCGCTGGCCTTGAGGGCCGTCACGCGCTCGAGCTCTGTCTTGGTGCTGGCCAGGTTGATGCGCGTGGTGTTGAGCTGGGTCTGGTCCATGCGCACCAGCATGGTGCCGCGCTGCACGCGCGAGCCCACTTCGACGTAGATGTGCTCGATGTGGCCGGTGATGCTGGGCGAGATGTTCATAGTCTCGTATCCCTCCAGGGTTGAGGAGAGTTCGATGGTCTTGGCGATGCGCTCTGGCTGCAGCACCTGCACTTTTACTTTCTCGGCCTCCTTCTGCTGTTTGGAGGTGATTTCTTGCTTCTTGCCACCGCAGGCAGCTAGGCTCAGCACGGCCATGGCCATGGCGGCAATTTTGAATGCTTTGTTCATATTGTATGTGTTATTATTTTAATGGTTAGTGAATCTTTTTAGTGATTAGTTATTCGACAATTGTATTGTCTGTTCACTCATCGCTATTCATTTATTTGTTGCTTTCTCCAAGGAGGTTCTCAAGGGCTATCTGTGCTGTCACCACCTGCATGACGGCCTGCACATAGTTGCTCTGTGCCGTGATGAAATCGGTGCTGGCGTTGGTCACCTCCAGATTGCTGGCGTATCCGGTGCGGTACTTGCTGCTGGTATTGTCCAGCACCCGCTTGGTCACGGCCAGATTCTCTTTCTGAATTTGATAGCTCTCCAGTGCCGAAACCAGGTTGTAGCAGTCTTGGTTATACTCCACCTGAAGGGCATCTTCTGTCTGTCGCTTGGTGTTGGCGGTCACCTGCTGCGAAATCTTGGCCTGGCGAATGGCAGACAGGCGGCTGCCACTTTGGAACAGGGGCAGGCTGATCGATGCGCCTACCATTTGGGGCGGCGTCATGTTCATGCCTTCGTCTCGGCCGAAATAGGTCTTGTTGTTATATTGGTAGAATACCCTCAGCGAGGGGGTGAATTGCAGCCAGGCATTGGTCACTTGCTTCTGGGCCATGTCCTCGTTTTGCAGAAGCAGTTGGTAGTTGTAGTTGTCCTCCAACTTGAAATTGCCTTGGGTCAGCTGGGCCACTTGGTCCACATTCATGATGCGGTCCAACGGGGTGGTTAGCACAAGCTGTGTGTTGGCATCGGCACCCAGCTGCAGGATAAGGGAGCTGTAGAGCATTTTGAGGCTGCGGCGGTTGGCGGTAATGCTGTTGCGCAAGGTGGCCACCTGAACGGTAAGTTTGTCCACCTCGATGTTCTCGATGGCACCGGCTTGGGCACTCTTGCGGGTGGCCTCCAAGAGGGTGTTCATGTTGTTCAGGCTGGAGTCGAGCAACTTCACCACGTCTTCCATCACCATGATAGAGGTGTACACACTCTTCACGCCTGTGCGGGTGGTCAGCTCCGACTGCTTTTGCGTGATGTCGCTCATGCGGAGGGAGATATCGTTCATCACGGTGCCCATGATTTGCGAGGCCGAGAGTGCCACCGATGCCGTCATGGCAAAGGTGCCGTAAGGATTCAAGGGGATGGAAATCCCATTCATGAAGCTCATCTCGTATCCCAGCATGTTGCTGTAGTCGAACGAAGAGGAAATCTGTGGCAGCATAGAGCTGAGCGTCTGCCATTTGGCAGCTTCGGCCTTCTTCACGTTCAGGCTCGCGTTTTGCAAGGCGTAGTTGTGCTCCACGGCATACTGCTGGGCCTCGGCCAGCGAGAGCGGCAGCACTGCCCCTTCCTGGGCCCGCAAGTGTGCAATGGACAGGAGGGCAATGAAAAGCGGTAGTAAGTGTTTTGCTTTTTTCATTATCTATATCTATTATTTTTTATTTTCGTTCTCTATTGTTCCCGCAAATAGATGGCGGAAAGTTTCCTCTTGGGCATCGTAGCGCTCTATGGCTTCGGCGGTCATCAAGCCGCGGATAAAGGTGTAGCTGGTCTCGCTGACGTTTTTCACCCACTCTTTTTTCTGCTCCTGGGTCTCGGCGGTGTGGCACGATTTTATCAGCGATTGGATAGCGTTGAAGATTTGCTCCAGGTCAGCATTGGGACGTATGATGCCTTTCTTCTGGGCCTCCCGCAGGGCAGCGGCCAACTCTTGACGGAAAAGGCTGCTGTGCATGGTGGTAAACTGGTTGTAAATCTCCGGATAGTACCGCTGTATGTCTTCGATGAAGGTGTCGTACTTATGGTTGGTCTCCACCGTGCCCCGCAGCAGAAAGATGGCCAGCAGTATCGGCTCATCCACCTGGCTGCAAAGTTTTTCTTTGCCTTTTTCTATCTCTTGGTGAATGGCATAAATGCAGGCGTTCAGCAGTTCCTCTTTTGTGGCGAAAATCTCGTAGAGGGTGCGCTTGGAAATGTGCATCTGGGTGGCGATGTTGTCCATGGTCACCCGCTTGCACCCGTCCCGCAGAAAGAGTTCTGTGGAGGTTTTGATGATTTTTTCTCTTGTTTCTTCTAATTCCATTTCTGTGTTCCTGCTTGAAAACAAAAACGTTGTGGCCATTTCCAGACCGACCGCTTGTGTTCAAAAACGGGTGCAAAAATAAGAAAAAAACTTTGGAAACTAAAAGAGTTTTCAAAGTTTTATGCTTCTTTAAGAAATAGGCTTTGTCTCTAGTTTGATATATGGGGACTTCTATGAGCTACCGCTCCATTGCCTATGTCCGTGGAGACACGCTTCACCTGTGGCAGGCGGCTACGCGTGGTTCACAGATGGTGTGGCGGTTGTACTCATTCGGTGACGATCCATTGAGCAGGGAGGCTTCGAGACGCTGCATGGCCTCGGCAAAGTAGGCTAATCTTCTTTGCCGAGGCCATGCAGCGTTATTGAGTGTAGGGCTCTCCGAGCCTTTGTCGTTACAACTTATCCAAATAAATGTGCATGTTTTCTAACACGAATTGCCATGAATTATCCATTAATTATCATT